>JANYFF010000545.1 GCA_025362825.1 Polaromonas sp.
GCCACCCAGGTGCAATTGACTGACTGAGAGCGTTGACCCCATATGCGCCGTATGCAAATCAATTTCGCGGCTCAGGTAACGTAGATAGGTCTCGGCCTTGTCATGGTGTTTTGTAATGATTTTGTTGCATGCGCAGAAGTAACAAAGCGACTCGCAAAAAGGAATATGGACATAAAGAGACAGCGGAAGGCTGCTCGCGGAGGCTCCAACACGTCGTTGCCCGAGCGCCTGCAGGTAGGCATCTTCCGTAAAGGCTTCAACAAAACGGTCTGCCGTGGGGTACGAGGTGTACCGCGGCCCATTCAGGTCAAACTTGCGCAGCAAATCGGGCGAAACAACACTCATAAAGTCAATCCATAGGGTTGATTCATACTGTGCAGTCAAACTGCTAACGGGACCTTGACATGGATCAAACCCATCGCAAGCAGCCAGGCGCACAATAGCGTTAAGGCAAGCACACTGACAAGCAGCGGTGCGGGAGGTACAGCATCCTGTCCTACCAACGTTGAAGCATCTGGCCGTTTCTGTAAATCGATGGATTCTTTCAAACTCCAATAAATGATCACTCCATCCATAAAAATTGCCTGCTCCAACTGCAACCTGCGGGAGCTGTGCATGCCTATAGGTTTAAGTGTCGAAGAATTGAAAAGGGTTGATGAACTCGTAGCCGTCAGGCGTCCGGTCAAGCGCGGTGCAGCGCTGTTTCACGCCGGAGAAAAGTTCACCTCGCTGTATGCCATCCGAACCGGATTTTTCAAGACCTGCGTGAACACCGAAGACGGGCGCGACCAAGTCACCGGTTTTCAGATGGCTGGCGAGATCATTGGCCTGGACGGTATCGTCAATGACCAGCACACCTGTGATGCCATTGCGCTTGAAGACGCAGAAGTTTGCATCTTGCCTTTTGACCGCATCGAAGAAATATCACGCGAAGTCAATGCCCTGCAGCACCATGTCCACAAGATCATGAGCCGTGAAATAGTGCGTGAGCATGGTGTCATGCTGTTGCTGGGAAGCATGCGGGCTGAAGAGCGGCTGGCCGCATTTTTGTTGAACCTCGTGCAGCGCCTGCAGACACGCGGCTTTTCAAAGTCCGATCTTGTACTGCGCATGACGCGCGAAGAAATCGGAAGCTACCTTGGCATGAAGCTTGAAACGGTAAGCCGTACGTTTTCAAAATTTGCCGAAGAATGCATGATTGAGGTCAGTCAGCGCAACATTCGCATCCTTGATGCTGATGCGCTCAAACGCATTGTCAATCCACCGCAGCACTGTCACTGACCGGTTTTTTCGCCTTTCTCCAGCCACAACACCAGGTAACTGCAAGCGGCGCTTACCAGCCAGAAGCAAAAAAACGCCACCGTGTAGACACCTTGTCGCGCAGCTTGAGACACCTGGCCTGGCCAGTGGACTTCTCCGGGGTCAACCATGGAGAAAACCAGCGCTTCAAGAATGCAGGCCGCCAAAAATGCAGGCCATGTCACCAGCACCCAGCGCCTGGCAGTACGGGACTCTTTAAGATCAAGGTTTGGCATCTTTTTGACCTCCGGTGGCGCTGTGGTTGCGCCCCATCTGGGCAGGCTGCATGGGTGGTTTGGCAACTTGCACCTGCCGGCTCATGTCAAGACCCTCCTGATAGGCGTTTTCTGACACCACCGCATCCGGCCCTTGCAGGATATACACCGCAGTAACCGCGCAGGCCAGAACCGCCGAAGCGGGCCCGGCAATAACCATCCAGACATAGGGCTCCTTAAACCAGGGACGCACCGTGGGCACTGGCAGGGCACGACTGTTTTTAACGCTACTCATAAAAGGCTTTCTTTCAGACGGCTTCTAGCGTGGCACCAGAAACACGGACTTTTCGATCACTGCATCACGCGGTGCATCCTGGGTTGAAATCACAAAAGTTATGGGGTGCGATCCTGCTGCTGCAGCGTTGGGTGGTATCTGTACGCGCACCGGAACCCAGCGCGAACCGGCGGCATCCACCATCACCTGTGAATCCGAAACGATTTGTGCACCAGCGATGCCATTTACAGCCAGCACGTAGCGCTGCCCTTGCTCGGTGGCATTCATGATTTGCAGGCGGTAAATATTTTCAATCTGGCCCTGCCCCACCACGCGCGCCATAGCCCCCCGGTCACGCACCACATCCACCCTGAAAGACGAGCGCGTCAGCAGGCTCCATAGCAAGCCTGCAGTCACAGCGGCGAGCACGGCGGTATAAAGCAGCACCCTGGGGCGCAACACTCTCTTGAACATTGCTGCGCGCGTGAGTTTTTGGTCCACACCATTTTGCGTGCTGTTGCGAATCAGGCCTGGCGGGTAATGCATTTTCTCCATCACGCCATCACACACGTCAATGCAGGCCGAGCAACTAATGCATTCATACTGCAGGCCCTTGCGAATTTCAATACCGGTAGGGCAAACCTGCACGCACAGGCCGCAATCAATGCAGTCACCCAGGCCCTTGGCGTGGTACTCAGCTGGTGTGTCGCTGCGCGGGCGTGAACCGCGGCCCTCGCCACGCGCCGCGTCATAAGTCACGATCAGGGTGTCGCGGTCAAACATGGCGCTTTGAAAACGCGCATAGGGGCACATGTATTTGCAGACTTGCTCACGCATCCAGCCGGCATTGCCATAAGTTGCAAAGCCATAAAACAGCACCCAGAACAGCTCCCACGGCCCCAGTGAAAAGGCAAGGACCTCTGTTGCCAGCTCCCTGATGGGCGTGAAGTAGCCAACAAAGGTAAAGCCGGTCCACAAGCCAATCGCTATCCACACCGCATGCTTTGCACTCTTGCGGGCAAGCTTGGCAGTGCCCCAAGGGGTTTTATCGAGCCGCATGCGGGCTATGCGGTCGCCCTCTATCTTGCGCTCCACCCACATGAAAATTTCGGTGTAAACCGTTTGCGGGCAGGTGTAGCCGCACCACAGACGGCCTGCCACCGCAGTAAACAAAAACAGCGACAGCGCACTGATGACCAGCAGCCCCGTGAGGTAAATCAGGTCCTGCGGATAAAGCACCAGATTGAAGATATAAAACCGCCGCGCACCCAGATCAAACAGCATGGCCTGACGATCGTTCATCGACAGCCAGGGCAGACCATAAAAAACCAGCTGCGTTGCCCACACCATGGCCCAGCGCCAGTAATTGAACCAGCCAGAAACGCTACGCGCGTAAATCTTGCTGTCTGACTGGTACAGCGACACCACTGCGGACGAGTCATCCGCCGCCAGAATCGGAATCACCCGCTGCGGCTTGGGCGGGCTAAGGGGTTTCAATGGCACCTGTTGTCTTTCATGCTAACCGTCTGATTCTGCTGATCAAGGTGTTTTGGGGACGATGGCCAGGCCACCCGCATCAGCAGCGGGAAAGCTGCTTTTTGAGAGGCTCAACACATAAGCCGCCACCACATGAATTTGCTCTGCGCTCAGCTTCGGCGACTGCGCAGGCATGATATTGGTTTTACCATTTTTGATCATGCTGACAATCGCTGCCTCGCCCCAGCCATGCAGCCAATACTGGTCTGTCAGGTTCGGGGCGCCCAATGCCTTGTTCCCCTTGCCGTCAATGCCGTGGCAGGCGGCGCAGGCGGTAAACAGTTTCTTGCCTCCGTATGCCTTGATGTCGTTATGTGGGCTCCCCGACAGCGACAACACATAGTTGGCGACCTCGCTCATCTCCGGCTCACCACCAATGGCGGCAGCCATGGGCGGCATCATGCCGGTCCGGCCGTTGGTCACAGTTTGCACAATGTGTTCGGCGGTGCGTTCACCCAGCCAGGCCGCATTGGCATTGGTCAAATTGGGGAAACCCTTGCCGCCGCCGCCATCAGAGGCATGGCACTGCGCGCAGTTGTTCATGAACAAGCGCTCACCGACAGCCAGTGCGCGGGGTTCTTTCGCAAGTGCATCCACGCTCTGCGCAGAAAATGCGGCATAAAGCGGCGCGACTTCCACGTGAAGCTGCGTCACATCCTGCTTGTGCTCGCCTTCGGTTGACCAGTTCATCAAGCCCTTGAAGCTG
>JANYFF010000585.1 GCA_025362825.1 Polaromonas sp.
GCCAAGCCCACGTAGAGATTACCGGGCAAACCGTGGGCCAGATCGGTGCGGGCCTGCTGGTGCTGCTGTGCGCCGAGCGCGGCGACACCGAAGCACAGGCCGACAAGCTGCTAGCCAAGTTACTCCAGCTGCGTATCTTCAGCGACGCGGCGGGCAAGATGAATTTGAGTTTGCAGGATGTAAAGGGTGACTTGCTGGTGGTCAGCCAGTTCACCCTGGCCGCTGATGTGTCGGGCGGCAACCGGCCCAGCTTCACGGCGGCGGCACCACCGGATGAAGGGCGCCGGCTATACGAACACTTTGTGGCCCAGGCCCGGCTGCTGCACCCTGACGTCCAGACCGGGCAGTTTGGCGCAGACATGCAGCTGCACCTGGTCAACGACGGGCCAGTCACGATTCCGCTGCAAGTCACTCCGCTATAAATTTAATAGCTACAGGTGCCGGGAGTACGGGGGCAGAGGGGCTTTTTGACTGGTAAAAAGCTGAATTTAGCCATTTAGCGCGGTTTAGGGCCGTTTTCAGGCCCTTTTTCGGCTTTTAGCCTGCCTTGCCTGCCCGCTCCAGCATTTGCACCATTTCCCTGTAGCCGCGTGACTTTGCAAGCTGCAGCGGCGTGTTGCCCTGCCGGTCGGTCAGCTGCAGGTTGGCGCCAGCGGCGATCAGGGCGCGCAGGGTTTCCTGGTGGCGTGGCCCGCCGTCGCCCAGCACCACGGCCTCGATGGCCGCCGTCCAGTGCAGGTTGTTAACATGGTTCAGCGGCGCGCCGGCTGCAATCAGCTGCTTGACCACACCGTCATGCCCCAGGTGCGCCGCGGCAATCAGCGCGGTGCCGTTGTAGCGGCTGGTCACCAGCTTTGCACTGGCGCCCTGCGCCAGCAGCACGCGCAGGGTTTCCTCGTCATTGGCCACCGCTGCAATCGTCACGCCGTCATAGCGGTCCTTGTCCAGCAGGTTGATGTCGGCGCCGTCCCTGACCAGCGCCTTGATGGCTTCGCGCTGGCCGGCAAAGGCAGCCACATGCAGCGGCGTGCGGCCATTGCCGTCGCGTGCATTGAGGTCCGCCTTTGTGGCGGCAAGGCGGTCAATTTTGGCGGTATCGCCCTTGTGCGCGGCCGCGTGCAGGCCGGTATAGGCCGCCACTTCTGCCGTGCTGGGCCCAACCTGCGCCATGGCAGGACTGCTTGCTGCTGATGCCATGCCGATGGCAATGGCTACCAGCAGCTGGCGTGCTGTATGAAGATATGTCCTGCGCATGGCGATGTCCTTGAGTTGGGTTGACAGGGCGGCTGCTAGCTTCCAATTTCACCTGCAAATCATTTCCAGATTAGGCGCGAAGCCGCAGGCAGTGTTACAGCACGACAAGGCAAAGCAACGACATATGGGAATGATTTGAAGTGAAATTATTTGAGCTGATCCTTGACTTTGTCGAGTGCAGCCATGGCGCACTGCTCGTCCAGGTTGCCGCCTGGCGCACCGCCCACGCCCACAGCACCAATCACTTCATTGCCCACCCTGACCGGCACGCCGCCACCCAGCAGCAGGTAGCCAGGGATGTAAACCAGGTTGGCCGCAGCCGGATTCTTTTGCGACCCTTCCATCATGGCCAGCGTGGTGTTTTTGGCAGATGCTGATGTAAAAGCTTTCTGCTGGCTGGCACCCAGCGTGTGCGGGCCGGCGTTGTCGGCGCGCTGCACGGCACGCACGATGCCGGCGCGGTCAACCACAGTGGCAGCAACGGCGTAACCGTTGGCAGCACAGGCTGCAACGCTGGCCGAAGCAATCTGGTTGGCCAGTTCGAGCGACATGTTTTTTTGTGTCTGCACGGCTTGCGCGTTGGCGCCGGCAGCGGCGATCAGGGACAGGGCGAGTGCAGAAATCTTGATGATGTTGCGCATGGTGTTTTCTCCAGGGGCACGGCCCCGTTTGTTGTAAACCGGTTCGATCAACCGTGGGAGAACTTTAAAAAAACGCGGGGGTTTTGACCATTCGTAGGGTTACGCGAAGGGGTCCGTAGAAATACGGAGTGCGGCAGCTTCGACGTTTTACTTGAGCAGCGAGCTTAAGCACGTTCGCTTAAATGATGGTTAGATGTAGTCATGGCGTTTGGGCTTGATTCGGTTCGTACTCTGCGATTTTTGCGGCAACCGTCGATATTTCCTCGAGCCAGGTCGCGATGCTATGAAAGCTAAGTTGGTTTGCGCCGATTTCTAAGCGGTCAAACGTCTTAACCGTTTGTCCCTCCTCGCTTGGATGAGCGAGTTCCACGCCATTCGGTCTGAGAGCGATTGGCTGACCGTACGGGATACGGTCTTCTACAACCATCTCTTCCAAGTGATGAATTGCGTCGCGAACAATCCGGATCTGGCTGGCGATTGCATCAGTAGCAAAGGCCGGCTTGTACTTGGCGAGATAAAGAGAGAGCGGGTCCATCGCCTTGTGACGTCTCAAGCGGCGGTACGCGCTGATTGCGCGGTGCATATCAGACACGCAGCTTTCGAAGTGGGAGATGGACCTGTGCATCGCACGAAGGCCCAAGGATGTGTCGTCGGCCCACACTTGGCGAAGTGCCCTGCACCCTAGGTCGTATTCCATGATCGCTGCTTCGGCTAGACGCATATAGGTGCTTGCTAGGGCATTGATGTGCTGATTCTGGGACGGGCTACCAACGAAGAGGTATCGGTTCCAGTAGGTTGAAACAGCCGTATGCGGCTGCGTTACAACGGGGAGGTCGAATTCGACGTACATGCTAGTTGCCGCCAGCGCCGCGGTATAACTTAGTCATCAAAATCCTTCCGGAAACGGCATGCCTATTGACCTTGCTGCAATTTTTGTACGGATTTATACAGACACAAAAATCCGCGAAACACGGCAGGCCTAACTCCAGTTTCGCACAGGCAAAAAATGTTTATGAAGGCATTCCGCCTCAAGACACTCCCTCCACCAGCCCCGCATACCGCCGGATCAACTGCGCCAGCGACTCGGCCTCAAGCTTGGCGAACAGATTCGCGCGGTGCGTCTCCACAGTACGCGGTGAGAGGTCAAGCGCGCGACCGATTTCCTTGTTGGTCAGGCCCGCAACAATCAGGCCCAGCACCTCGCGCTCGCGCTCGGACAGCTGCGCAAAGCGTTCATGCGCCTGGCGGTCAGACTGGTTGCGTTCGCGTGACTTGACGTGCTGGCGTACTGCGTTTTGCAGGGCCTCCAGCAGGTGTTCGTCGTTGACCGGCTTTTCAAGAAATTCGGCAGCGCCTGACTTGAAGGCGCGCCGGCACATGTCCACCGTGCCGTGGCCGGTCAGCATGATGACGGGCTGGTCCACGCCCTGGCTGATCAAGGTCTCCAGCACTGTCAATCCGCTGATGCCGGGCATGCGCACATCGAGCACGATGGCGCCTATGGCCTGGCGGTCAAAGCCCTGCATGAAGGCCTGCGGATCGGCCCACGGCTGCACGCGCAGGCCCACCGTGCCAATCAGCAGCGACAGCGCATCGCGCACGGCTTCGTCGTCATCGATCAGATGAATTAGGGGTGAAAAGCTGCTGCCCGCGTGTGCGCCGGGCGATGCCGCGGCCTTTGCAACTTCTTTCATTGCTTTTTGGCCAGCGGCAGCGACAGCTTGAAGACCGCGCCGCGCGGTGTGTTGTGGCTGGCCCTAAGGCTGCCGCCCATGCCGTTGACCAGCGTTTCGCACAGGCTCAGGCCCAGACCCAGGCCGCCTTCGCGGGTGCTGTAAAAAGGCTCAAAAATCCTTGGCAGCAGGTCTGCCGCAATGCCGGGCCCGGTGTCGCTTACCTTGAGGGTACCGCCGTCGCCATCGGTGCCCAGGTGCAGGGTCAGCTGGCGCTCTGGCGCTGGCACTCGGTCAAGCGCCTGCAGGGCATTCATCAGCAGGTTATGGATGACCTGCTCAAGCGCCACCGGGTCGGCAAGCACGCGAGGTGCAGCCTGCTGCAGGTTGACCTTGGGCTTGACCTCGTGGCGGCTGAACTCCGGCTCCAGCAAATACAGCGCGTTGTTGACGGCGTCTTCAAGGTTCACCGCGGCCAGCTGCACCGCCACGTCAGGCCGTTCAACGGCGCGGCGCAGGCGGCCCACCACGTCGGACGCACGGCGCGCCTGTTCGGCTGCCTGCGCCATCGCCTTGCGCGCAATCGCCAGGTCGGGCGGGTCTTCGTCCAGCAGGCGGCTGGCGGCCTGGGTATTGGCCAGCAGTGCGGTCAGGGGCTGGTTCAGTTCATGGGCCATGCCGGCAGCCAGCTCGCCCATGGTGTTCAGCCGGCCGACCTGGCCCAGCCTGAGCAGTTCTTCGGCGCGCTGTTTTTCAGCGCGCTGACGCAGCAGGGCCAGCCCGCCCGCCACCAGCACGGCCACCAGCAGGGTCCACGCTGCCATCCAGGCCCAGGGCAGTTCGGCCCAGCCGACCTGACGCAGGCCCATGACATCAAAGGGCTGGCTGTCGGTCGCCAGGTGTTTGTGAAATTCAAAACGCCAGCCACCGTCGCGGATGCGGCCGGGCTGCAATACATAGCTCTGTTTGTCGTGCTCCAGCGTGACGCGCACCGGGCTGGTCTCGGGCGCCATCGGCCATTCGCTCCACGGCACCACGGCGCGCAGGTCAAGCTGCAGGCTGAAGCTGGTGGGCTCGGCGGCCAGCACCAGCTGGTAGCGGCCCTGCGCAAAATCGGCCACCGCGAGTACCGGCCGCTGCAATGCACGCGAGACCGTCTCGGCCGCGGCCAGACGTTCGTCGGCCCACACAGCATCGTGGTCACGCCGCTGCACGCCCGTGATTTGCGGATACACGGAGGGTAGGCGCTGCTCTGGTTGCGATGCATCAGGCGGCGGTTGAATCAGCGCCAGCATGGCCATCACGGCGTCGTGCTGCACGGCGCGCTGGCTCAGCAGGCGGTGGGCGATGCGGGCATTGGTTTCAAAATCATCCCGCAGGCGGTTAAGCTCCAGCCGGGCCAGCGCCACACCACCCAGCGAACTGATGGCCAGCCACAGGACGGCAGGTATGAAAAAAAGTTGGGGCTTGCGGAGCATGGGGCATTCTTGCACAGGGCTCCATTGCTGGTCCCGCTGTTTAGCGCCCGGTCAGAGGGGTGGTCACTTTGTCACGTTGGCTGATGGAGCCGCGTTGGCCGCGAGGGAATTGACCGCGTCGTCCACGCTCCAAAAAAGCGCAATGCTGTCCGCGGCTGGACCGGTCAGGCCCGAGCGAAGCAGCGCTTCCCGCGGCCTGTCCTTTACCCGCGCCAACGCGACGACCACCTGCTTCTGCCTGAGGCCGAGGACGAATTCGCCGAGCGCTTCGACAGCTGTGCTGTCAAGGTCGTCGCACACCTCCAGGCTGAGCACCACTGCGCGCGCATTACTGGCGTCGGCGCGTTGGCGCACGACCTGAAACATACGCTCGGCGTTGGCAAAAAACAGGGGTTCTTCAGGACGCATGATGAGCGTACCTGCTACCGTGGTCGCATCGGCATGGCGCGCCTGGTCGATGTAGTCACGCGTTCCCGGTAACAGGCCGAGCTCAGTCACAATCGGCTGCGCAAAGCGCCGCATGGCCAAGAGCAGCGACAGGCCCACGGCCAGCAGCATGCCAAACAGCACACCGAACAGCAGCACACCCAGCGCCGCCGCGCCGGCCAACCACGCGTCACCCCCCAGGTGCAGGCTGTCGAGGACTGCGCGGGGCCAAAGGTTGTGCGAAAGAATGCCCGTCACCACCGCGGCCAATACCGGCACGGGCAGCAGTGCAAGCCAGGGCCGCGCCAGCCAGAGCAGCAGCGCCAGCGCCAGTGCAGCCGCCACGCTAGTCCATTTGCTGCGGCCACCTGCGGCATGGCTGGCGGATGCAGCCGAGAAGCCGGCGCCCACCGGCAAGCCCTGGGCCAGACCGCTGGCAACATTGGCAACGCCTAGGGCCAGCAGCTCGCGGTTGGCATCCACCTTGTCGCCGCTTTGCAATGCAAGTGAGCGAACAGAACCCCAGGATTCAGCAAACAGAATCAACAGCAGCGCCGGCGCGATTTCCATCGCGCGCAGCCAGTGCTCGGTACTCAGGTTGGGCAAGCTCCACGACAAGGCCTGCCAGCTGATGTCGCCGACCAGCGCGACGCCATGTGCCTTGAGGTCAAGCGCGGCCGAGGCTGCTATGCCGCCTGCCAGAACCGCCAGTGAGGGGGGCACAAACACCCAGCGTTGTACCCGGTACAAGCCCAGCCACAGCAGTAGCGCCGCCGCACCCAGCTCCAAACTGGGCAGATGGGATTTTGCTGCCTCGGTCAGCAGTTGCCACAGCAGCGGCCCGAATTGTGTGGTGCTTGCGTGTATACCCATCATGTGCGGCAATTGGCGGAGCATGATGGTCAGCGCCAGGGCCCAGGCGAACCCGCGCAATACCGGGCGGGAAATAAAGGCACCCAGGAATCCGGCGCGCAGTGCAGCGGCGACCAGAAACAGCGCACCGGTCAGGCTGACCAGCGCATAGGCCATGACCGGCCCGCCTATAACGGCTGTAGAGGCGAAGACCGCCGCCGCCGCTGAGGTGGGTGCAACGACGGCGAAACGGCTGGTGCCGAGCAAAGGATAGACACACAGCCCGATCAATCCTGCCAGCAGGGCGTGCATGGGCTCGACACCCGCAATCGCCGCGTAGGCGACAGCCTCTGGCAGCAGCACGCCCGCGACCGAGATGCCGGCTACCAGATCCGGCCACCAGCGCAGCCGGTTGGAGTCACTCATGGCATCGACTTGCAATCAGGATGCCAGCGGAGCAGCTTCGCCCGACCAGCCCGGCAGGTGCGCTGCCTCCGGGCTATGACACAAGGTCATGGCTGTCTGCAATGCAGTCACCGCGTCGCGCCGCAATTGAGCGAGCTTGATGCGACGCCGGAAAAAGTCAGCCCATAGAAATTCTGCAAAAGGCGTGGCGTCTTTCGGAAAACCACCGGCGTGGCGTACCTCGCCGGCCAGGCTGCGGTAGGGGTCATCGGTCAGTTTGTCCAGGGCCTTGGGCAGTTCAGCCACCGTACGGCGGCGACCCCTGGCATCGTAGGGGTGGACCCACTGGTGGTGGTCCATCACGGTCCAGAACTCATCCTTGTCGAGCATGCTCAAGTCCTTGAGCAGCACTACAAAACTATGGCTGACGCCTTCTTCCAGCAGTGCCAGGCCGAGATGGTGGTGGTCGACGATGTAGAAGTTCTCGCCCGGTCCACGCACGGCGGGAAACCAGTGACCTTTCAGGAAATCCTGTCGCTGGGCTTTGCCCATGCCGGTCCACAGGCTGCGCTTGGTCTCAACTTCAGAAAAACCCACCGTGAGCTGTGTAGGACGCAGCTTGTGGAGTTCAGCTTTGAACAGGTGTTGGTGGTGTGTGGCCATGGTTTGTGTATATGAAGGACAGGTGTAGCTCAATACGGGTTTTTGAAGCCAAGCCCTGCCAGTATGCTGGTTTCCAGGGCCTCCATCTCTTCAGCGTCTTTTTCGCCGGTTTCGTGGTCGTAGCCCTGCGCGTGCAGCGTGCCGTGCACCAGCAAATGCGCGTAGTGGGCGGCCAGCGTCTTTTTGTTTTCTTTCGCCTCCCTGGCGACAACCGGGGCACACAGCACAAGGTCGGCGGTGACGATGGGCAGCTTCGTATAGTCAAAGGTCAGCACGTTGGTGGCGTAGTCCTTCTGCCGGTAGTCGCGGTTCAGCGTCTGGCCTTCTTCGGCATCAACGATGCGCACCGTGATCTCGGCATCGCGCTCCAGCGCGTGGCGTATGTAGCGCGACACGCTGTGACGTGGCAGGGCGGCGCGGTGGCGGGCTGCGTCTTTCAAATTGCCGAACTGCAATGACAAAGACAGACTTTTAAGAGCCATTTCGACTCCGTGCCTTTGATTTACGGGCAGGTGTAGCTACCAAATCAATGGCGTCATCAATATCGGCCACATCGCGTTGGTCTTTGTCTGCGCTGCCGGGTGTTCGGTCGTAGGCATCCACAATGCGTGCGACCAGCGGGTGCCGTACCACGTCGGCGCTGGTCAGCCGGGTGATCGCAATGCCGGCGACGCGGCGAAGCACGCGCTCGGCATCAACCAGCCCGCTCAGCTGCGTGCGCGGCAAGTCAACCTGGCTGACATCACCCGTCACCACGGCCTTGCTGCCAAAGCCGATGCGCGTCAAAAACATCTTCATCTGTTCGGGCGTGGTGTTCTGGGCTTCGTCCAGGATGATGAAGGAATGGTTGAGCGTGCGGCCACGCATAAAGGCCAGCGGCGCAATCTCTATCTGCTGGCGCTCAAAGGCTTTTTGCACGCGTTCAAAGCCCATCAGCTCATGCAGCGCGTCGTACAGCGGGCGCAAATAGGGGTCAACCTTCTGGCTCAGGTCGCCAGGCAAAAAGCCCAGCCGCTCGCCAGCCTCAACCGCCGGGCGCGTCAGCACAATGCGCTGCACGGCGCTGCGCTCCAGCGCATCGACGGCGCAGGCCACGGCCAGATAAGTCTTGCCGGTGCCTGCAGGGCCGATACCAAAGGTGATGTCGTGGGTGGCGATGTTTTCCAGGTAGGTGCCCTGGTTGACGGTGCGGGCACGCAGGTCGGCGCGGCGCGTGGTCAGCGCGGTGCTGCCGTCTGGCGACCGGGTAAGTGCCGTATCGCCGGCCAGCATGAGCTGCACGGTTTCTTCAGGAATGGGCCGCTGCGCCATCTCGTACAGCGCCTGCAGCACCTCCAGTGCCTGGGTTGCGCGCGCCTTCAGCCCGTCAATCTTGAACTGCTCGAAGCGGTGCGCGATGGTGACATCCAGCGCGGCCTCAATGGTGCGTATGTGGCAATCCATCGGGCCGCACAAATGGCCCATGCGCGTGTTGTTGGGCGGCGTGAAGGTGTAACGGAGGATCAAAAGGGTGCTTTCCTTGGGGGTGGCAGGGCAGATGTGTGATTGTCCCTCCATATTCAAGGCAGGAGGCACTGATAACATTGGCGAATGATTGGACGCATCTCCGGCCTGCTGGCTGAAAAGAACCCCCCCGAAATCCTGGTGGACTGCAACGGCGTCGGCTATGACGTGCTGGTGCCCATGAGCACCTTTTACAACCTGCCCGGCCTGGGTGAAAAAGTCAGCCTGCTGACGCATTTTGTGGTGCGTGAAGACGCGCAGATCCTCTACGGTTTTGCACATTCCGCCGAGCGCGCAGCCTTTCGCCAGCTCATCAAGATATCCGGCGTCGGCCCGCGCACGGCACTCAGCGTGCTGAGCGGCATGAGCGTTGAAGAACTCTCGCAGGCCGTCACCCAGCAGGAGGCCGGCCGCATCATCAAGGTGCCCGGCATAGGCAAAAAGACCGCAGAGCGCCTGCTGCTTGAACTCAAGGGCAAGCTTGGCGCCGACATTGGCGTGCATGTCAGCCTCAGCAGCGACAGCCAGTCCGACATCCTGCAGGCGCTGGTGGCACTGGGCTACAGCGACCGCGACGCTGCGCTGGCGCTCAAGGCGCTGCCTAAAGATATTGGTGTTAGTGATGGCATCAAGCTGGCGTTGAAGGCGCTGGCGAAATAAATCTGACTCATGACCATACACACCGACGACTTCAACATGGCCGAGCTGCCGCCGTCTCGGCGCGTGATGTCGGCTGCGCCCGACTCGCCGCGCGAGGAGGCGATCGAGCGTGCACTGCGGCCCAAGCTGTTTGACCAGTACGTCGGCCAGACCAAAATACGCGAGCAGCTTGAGATTTTTATAGGTGCTGCCAAAAAGCGCAGCGAGGCACTCGACCACGTGCTGCTGTTTGGCCCACCCGGCCTCGGCAAAACCACGTTGAGCCACATCATTGCGCATGAACTGGGCGTCAACATGCGTCAGACGTCCGGGCCGGTGCTTGAAAAGCCCAAGGATCTGGCGGCGCTGCTGACCAACCTTGAAAAAAATGACGTCCTTTTCATTGATGAAATTCACCGCCTGAGCCCCGTCGTTGAAGAAATCCTCTACCCCGCGCTGGAGGACTACCAGATCGACATCATGATTGGTGAAGGCCCGGCGGCGCGCAGCATCAAGCTTGATTTGCAACCCTTCACGCTGGTGGGCGCCACTACGCGCGCGGGCATGCTGACCAACCCGCTGCGTGACCGTTTCGGGATCGTGGCGCGGCTGGAGTTTTATACCGCCGAAGAACTCGCGCGCATCGTCAGGCGCAGTGCCGGGTTGCTGAATGCGCCCATGGACGATGACGGCGGCATTGAAATCGCCCGTCGTTCACGCGGCACGCCGCGCATCGCCAACCGGCTGTTGCGCCGCGTGCGCGACTATGCCGATGTCAAGGGTACGGGTCATATTTCGCTGGATATTGCCAACAAGGCGCTCGCCATGCTGGACGTGGACCCGCAGGGTTTTGATGTGATGGACCGCAAGCTGCTGGAGTGCGTGATTCACCGCTTTGACGGCGGCCCGGTGGGTCTGGATAACATCGCGGCCAGCATAGGCGAGGAGCGCGACACCATTGAAGACGTGATCGAGCCCTACCTCATTCAGCAGGGCTACCTGCAGCGCACACCACGCGGGCGCATCGCCACGCTGGCGGCCTACCGGCACCTCGGTGTGGCGCCGACCAAGCAAAGTCAGGACTTCTTCGGCGCCGACTAAACAAACGACAAGGGAGGGCGGCAGGATGCAGTCCAACGAAGGCTATTCAAGGGCGTTCAGGGCCTCGTGGCGCAGCGGCACCGGCATCGCGGTGATCGGTCTCTGCGTGATTGCCGTCGCGTGTCTGCTCTTTGCTGCCCGTGATGCTCGGCCAGGCACATCATGGACGCTGGTGATTGGAGGGCTGCTCCAGTTGTGGCTCGCATGGTTTGTCGGCCGACCCCTGCTGGGCTCCAGACCGGTCTTGAGCGTGGACGCTGGCGGCATTGCGTTTTCAGGTGTGAAGAGCGGTACGCTGAGCTGGCGCGACGTGATGGATGTCCGGGGTGAATCCGTGCAGGGCTATTGGCATCTGGTGGTCAGCCTGTTGCCCGCGCCCGGCGCTGCCGCCGGCAAGTCGTGGTCGCTCAGTCCCATTAATGAACAGCGCATTCCCCTTGCCGTCCTCAAGAAGCCGGATCAGCTTGCCGCCGTTGAAGCCGTCAACACCGCATTTGCCCTGTATGGTGGTGACAGCGCTGCTCGCGCCGTTGAAGCACGTCAGGAAGTGTTGAAGGCAGCGGCCGGAGTCGAGGCCCGGGTGACGCGCATGACGCCGATGACCTGGGGGCTTTATCTGGTGCTGGCGCTGAATGTCGGTGTGTGGCTGGCGAATGTCGCCTCGGGCATGAATGCGCTCAAACCGCTGCCTGCAGAGCTGCTGGCCTGGGGTGCGAACTCTGCATCGTCGGTGATGGAGGACCATGAATACTGGCGGCTGCTAACGGCGACCTTTCTGCACGGCGGGCTGATGCATCTGGCGCTGAACATGCTGGGCCTGTGGTCGGGCGGCAGGGAGCTGAACCGCCTGTATGGCAACGCGCAGTTTTTGCTCATTTACTTTGGCAGCGCGCTGGCCGGGAGTGCCTTGAGCCTGCATTTTTCTGCACAGCAGGCGGTGTCGGTCGGCGCTTCGGGGGCTGTGTTTGGAGTTCTCGGTGCGCTGTTTGTAGCGCTGTACCGCCATCGGGGACATCTCGCGGGCCTCTACGCGAAGAATGCGCTGACCGGTCAGGGCGTGTTCCTGGTCTATGCGCTGGTTCAGGGTTTTGCCAAGGACGGCATCGACAACGCGGCGCACGTTGGCGGGTTGGTGGCCGGCTGTCTGCTGGCCTGGATCTTGGTTGACAAAATCAACGACGAAGCCAGCGCCGCAAAGCGGCAGGGTGCGGCGGTTACTGGGGTGGCCATCTGTACGGCGGCTGTCATGGCGCTTGTCGTGTCAACGCCAGTGCCGACCATCCATCACCGGCAAATATTTCGGTTTCAGGCCGAGTTCAATCGCCTCCTGCCCCAACTGCAGGCCTCTGAAAAGGATTTTCAGGCGGACCTGAAATCGGTGCGTGAGGGGACGATGACCGCGGAACAGTTCAACGAGGCCATCGAAAAGAGGCACCTGCCCGCCCGGCAAAAAATACAGGTAGCACTTGCACCCTTCAACATCCCGGACAACGACACGGCGGGTGCGAACATGCGCGATGTCAAATACGCCAATGGCCTGATGGTGCATATGCTGCAATTGCAGGTTGACAGCACGCATGCGCCGGTTGATGAGGCTGCGTCCTATCAAGCCAGGATCAAGATAGTCGGGACAGAACTGAAAGAGGTCACGACCCGTATCAACGAGCGCGTCAAGGCCGGCAACAGGAAGCCCTGATCTGGCGCCGACTCAAGCCGGCGGCCGGGCATGGCGCTCCATCAAAATCTGTGCGGTGTAGTAGGTGCTCAACACGAGGGTCTGCGCCATTGGCAGGGCGATGGCGAAGCGGTTGGTGGCCAGCAAAGTGTCGCTGAGCATAAAAAAGCAGGCCCCCATGGCGACCCAGAGTGAGGCCTTATCACGCAGGACTGTTACCCGGCCGAGGGCCTGAGCGACCATCAGCGCAATCACCACCATGTAGGCGCCCAACGGGCCGCGCAGCGCCGGCGGCAGGCTTGCCCACAAGGCAGCGTAGACAAGCACACCCACCGCCAGCGTCGCCATCAGCGCAGGCCGGCTGGGGAACCAGCCCACACCTTGTCTGAACAGTACGATGTAAAACAGGTGGGCCACCATAAAGGACACCAGCCCGGCCATAAAGTGGCCTGGAAACATCAAAAACACGTCGCCTGCCAGCGAACAGGCCAGTGCAGCCAGTAAAAAGGTAAAGAAATTGCCTCTAGCCCCGGTAAAGCGGGCACTCTTTGCTACAAATAACATAGCAATCAAGATCGTCAGAGGTTTGAATACATGGCGTAGCTCAACCAAGCCTGCTGCGCTGGTGGCGATTGCCAGCGCGGCGGCTTCGACCATCAGCGCCTCCAGCATGCCGATGCGCCCTTGCATCAGTGCATCTGTGGCCCACATGGCCGCTGTTAGCGTGCCCACCCACAGCGCTGATTGCGCCAGCGGCAGGTCGTCGGCAAACCATAGGAAAATCGCAGCACCTCCCAGCAGGGCCAGAAACTGCAGCCCGGCAAAACACATCACCGCAGGTGCAGCGGGTGGCATTTTTTGTTGCTTCTCCGACACACTCGTTTAGGCTGTTGACAAACTGTTCCCAGTTTGTAAAGTAATGTAAGTTATGTGTTTGTGACAAAACAGGTAACCCGGAAGCAACATTTTTTTGGAGTCGTCATGCCAGCATCCCTAGCCCGTCGCTCGCCAAGGTTTGCCGCCTTACCTTTGGCCTTGATTCTTTGTGGCGTTTCACACGCGCAAAATTTTCCTACCGGAAAGGCGTTTGATCTCACCGTCGGTGTGAACTCGGGTTACCAGCCCAGTACCGACATGATTGTCGGCGGCACGCAGTCCCCCACGGTGGGTTACACCACGGTCTCCGAGCTGTTTGACAACGCCAACACGGCCGGCTTTTCGAGAATCAACAACTCCTACAACAACAATTCGGCCTCGGTCATCCGCATGGGCTACAGGGGGCTGCCACTCACCGTCACCACCAATACTGGTTCCCCTGCCGTGACGTTCACGGTCCCTGTGCTCAACCAGACCAAGGTGTTCAACTCAAAACCGACCCGCGATGAAAACGTGGCCGACCTCCGGCAATACCTCAAAAGCAGCGGCGGCGACGTCTTGAATCAGATCAATCAGCAGCTTGCCAAGTCTTCTCCGATCGACCCGGTTGCGGGTAACCCCAACTCGCTTCAATCGCAGATGGTCGCCGGGGATTTTGACCGCAACTTCACGCAATTCGCGACAAACATCAGGGAATCGGGTGGGCAGAGCACCAATCTGATCGGAATCGGTGCAAGTTTCGGCAGCTTCCAGCAAGGCGGCCTGACAAACCAATCTCTGACGCTGCCGTTTTCATACACCATCCGGTCCGACCTCGACCCGCGCCGTCAACTCACGATTTACGCCCCTGTGTCTGTCAGCACAGTGGCTGGTGCACGCAGCTATGCAGCCAACCTCGGGGTCTCCTACCGCGTGCCCATGAACGACGAATGGGCCCTGACTCCTGGCTTTGGTTACGGCATTTCAGGCAGCGCCGACCTGGGCTCGGCGGCCTCGATGCTGGCGGCCTCCGTCACAAGCCAGTACACTTTGCGCCGGGATGGTTACGACCTCGCATTTGGTAACACCGTGGGCATGTACCAGTCCCGCAAGTTGAGCCTGAGCGGCTATTCGTTTGACCCCGGGATCAAGAACACCGTTTTTCGGAATGGGGTGCTGCTGTCGATGCCGACGATGGCGTTTGGCCAGAAAATGTCCTACGAGGTGTCGTTCATCAACACGCTGTACACCGGCACGGCTCTGTACTCGAAACAATACAACGAGATCGGCGTAACCCTGGGAACCAACAAGAGCGCCAACAGCGCACGCGGCTACCTGCGGACCGGGGCGAGCTACCTGCAGGGGCAAAATGGGATAAAAGGTTTCAGGCTAAACATCGGGTACTGGTTCTAAGGCGCCACCCCAAAGCTTGGCATCCATGTCAGTCAAGGCACGTTTCTTCACGGGGCTAGGAGCCTTCGCCATCGCTGCGACGCTAGGGCTCGCGCCGTTTTCGGCGGCGGCGCTTTCCGGCAATGCGCAGGTCGCGCTGGCGGGCTCAGGCAAGTTTGATGAGCTCGCTGCGGGACTGGAGGCTATGGTCGGCAAGGAGCCCATGAAGACGGCGGACTGGCACGCCCTGTGTTACGCCTATTCGCGGGTCAAGCGCTACTCCAAAATCATGCTCTGCCTGGATGAGCTGGACAAGGCGATGGCCGGACGTGACAAGCGCACCCGCCTGTTCGGCCTGGATGACGGTACGGCCACAGCTTATTTGATGCGCGCAGAGGTGCTGGTCGAGCTGGGTGAACACACCGATGCGCTGGCGCAGGCAGACAGGGCCATTGACTGGTACAAGCGCGAAAAAAGCGACGACAAGGACATCCTGATCAACGCCCTGGCGGCCAGATCCCTGGCGTTGCTTGCGCTCAATCGCAGGGATGATGCCGAAAAGACTGCCAGAGAACTGGAGGCCGTACCACTGGGCATGCTGGGGATGGATTTCATTCCTGCGAAGTCCATGGCCATGGCCCGCACCAACATGGCTTTGGGACACTGGCAAAAAACCATTGATGCACTCGCCCTAGACAAGACTATTGGGCTGCGCAGTTTTCTGGACAACGTGGCCAGCGGTGCCTATTTGAAAGGCGTGAACAACTGGGTGTGGATAGAGTTGCCGCGCGGCTTCATGCAAACCAAGGCCCTGATGGAGCAGGGCCGTATTGAAGAGGCAAAAGCTGGCTACGACGCCCTGCTCGCCGTCCCGCAGATCGTGGCTAATGGCGAGATTTACTGGCTGGCCCTGTATGACCGCGGACGCATTGCCGAGATCCAGAAGCAGCCCGACCTGGCGGAGCAGTTCTATCTGCGCGCAGCCAGCGTGATCGAGCGCCAGCGCCGGTCCATCAACAGCGAAGCCAACAAGATCGGTTTCGTCGGCGACAAACAGGCGGTATATGCCCATTTGGTGTCCGTGCAGTTTGCCCAGGGAAAGTATGCACAGGTATTTGAAAGTACCGAGCGCGGCAAGTCCCGCGCGCTGGTAGACATGCTGGCATCCCGCAGCGGCGAGGCCCTGACGCCAAAGGCCGTGGGCAATGCCAGTCAGGTCGCCGCCACCTTACTCACCATGGACCGCATGCGCCAGGCTGACATTGAATTTCAGCGGCAGGACGAAGCCCGCATTACCGCAGCCCTAAAACCCGACGATGGTTTGCACATCCGCAGCATTGCGCGCGAGCTGCCTGGCGCTCTGGCATCACTGGTCAGCGTCTCAGGAATGGATGTCAAGGAAGCCCAGAGCCTTATTGGCGACGATGAAGCTTTGATCGTTTACTTCGGTAGCGGTCCGCTCCTTTATGCAACCCTGGTTCAACGTAGCGGTGTTAACGCGGTGGTCATCGATGCGAGTACTCTGGAGCAGGAAGTTCGCGGACTCAGGCGTGAGTTGCAGGAATCTTCGCCCGCCGCGCAGGCCAGATTGCTGGCCCTGCACAAGCTGTTGATTGCGCCATTGGTACCGAACATTCGCGCAACACGCCTCACCATCGTGCCTCAGGGGCCTTTGCACTATTTGCCCTTTGCTGCGCTCAATGATGGCAAGAAAGACCTGGTGGAGCAGTACGGGCTGCGAACGCTGCCAAGTGTCTCGGTACTCAAGTATTTGCGCCCGGCGCGGTCAACTGTGGTGGAGCAGATGCTGGTGATGGGCAACCCGGATCTGAACAACCCGAAATACGACCTGCCAGGTTCACAGATTGAAGCGGAAAAGCTGGCAAGCCAGTTCAAGTCGCCGCGGCTCTTGCTGCGTAAAAAAGCCACACGCAACAGCTTTCGCGAGCTGGCACCTGCCGCCAGTTTTATTCATGTCGCTTCACACGGAGAGTTTGATGCCGCGAGGCCCTTGCGGTCAGGGCTGATACTGGCCTCGGATACGCCCGAAGGTACGCTGGAGTCGGGCAGGCTAACCGTGTCGGATTTATATCAGCTCAAGCTGGATGCCGAACTCGTAACCCTGTCGGCCTGTGAAACCGGGCTGGGCAATGTGGTCAGCGGAGACGATGTGGTGGGCCTGACGCGCGGTTTTTTATATGCCGGCGCCAGCACCGTGGTTGCATCGTTGTGGCAGGTTGACGATGATGCCACTGCATTCCTGATGCTTCGCATGTATGAACACATGCAAAAGGACGGCCGGCGCGATGCGCTGCGCAAGGCCCAACTTGAGACGCGCGCCAAGTTCCCGCACCCTTTTTACTGGGCATCTTTTTACCTGACAGGGTTGAATTAGAGCCGGTCTGCGTCAGCTCAGCGCGCCGCGCGCATCGACACGGATGATGCGCTCCACTACGCCCTTGAGCAGGCCGCCGCGCACGCCGATCATCACGTTGTGCAGGTTGACGGTCGGGTCGCAATGGCCGGGGACCAGCCACAACAGGCTGCCCAGGCCTGGCAGGCGTGTGCTGCCTTCTGTCGGCGTTAGCACACCGTGCTCATCACCGCCGTTGGTGTACTCGAGCTTGCTGCGGCTGCTGAAAGCGTGAACCATGGGCAGCCCCGAATCGATGGCGTGGCTTTTGTGGCCGGCATCACACACAGCATAAGGGCCGTGGCCATTGTGCGTGCTAATCACTTGAGTCTTTACAAACAGCGCGTGTTCGAATTTGGGCTGACCGGCTTCGCGATGGTTGGCTGCATAGTCGGCATCCATGAAAAGGTAGGAGCCGGCCTGCAGCTCGCCATAGACCCGGCTCTCGGCCTCCAGCATGGCGGTGCCCGTGCCAGCGCCGGTGACCAGCCCAACCTTGATGCCGTCGACCTCCATCATGGCGCGGGTCAGCACCACGGCCTTGATGGCCTGCGCAATGGCGGCGCGCCGTTCCAGCGGACTGCG
The DNA here is from genome assembly GCA_025362825.1 of Polaromonas sp. Taxonomy (GTDB): domain Bacteria; phylum Pseudomonadota; class Gammaproteobacteria; order Burkholderiales; family Burkholderiaceae_C; genus Polaromonas. The sequence goes on from JANYFF010000585.1 coordinate 17,556, forward strand.
CAGGTGCTGCGCCTTGCCGTGATAGGCCTGCAAGCCGGCAAAGTTGAGGGCCGGGTGTTTACGGATTTCGAGCGCCAGCAGTACCGCTGGGGCACCTGGCTCGACGCCACAGCGGTTTTGCCCCACGTTGATCTCGACGAAGACATCAATGGCTGTGGCGATGCCACTGGCCTTTCGCGCCTCGTTCATGCAGGCGGCAAGGCGGGCGATGCCGGTGAGGCTGTCCACACAAATGGCGATTTTTCCGCCGTGCGGCAGGACGGCGCGTGTCAGTGCAGCTACCCGCGCCAGCTTGAAGGGCGAGATCACCTCGTTGCTGATGAAGACGTTGTACACCCCGCCGGCCACCATGGCCTCGGCCTCCGATGTTTTTTGAACGCATACGCCCACGGCGCCCGAGGCCATCTGCAGCTTGGCCAGCTCGGCACTCTTGTGCATTTTGGCGTGCGGCCGGAGTCTGACCTTGTGCTCTGCGGCAAAGGCAGCCATGGTTGCCAGGTTGCGCTCCATGGCGTCCAGGTCAACCACCAGCGCGGGGGTGTCTATGGCGCCTACCACCTGCCCGATCAGGTCGTCGTCATTATTCATGGCGTTCTGTAAATCCGGCATTCCCGCGGATGCGCTGGAAGACATCAGCCGGCCGTTTCATCCAGCACGTCATCATCGAGGTGATGCGTGTCGGCCCAGCCCACCAGCGTGAAGCCTTCGGGCGTCCACAGCAGACGGTTGATGGCGGTGTTGCCGAGCGCCCAGGTGCGCGGGGCCTGCAGGTCGAGTCGGGTGGCCGCACGGTACAGCACGTCCATCACGCCGCCGTGGGCCACCATTGCAATCAACTTGCCCGGATGCAGTGCTGCCAGGCGCTGGGCGGCGCCTACCACACGGCTGCGCAGCGCGATGAGGGACTCGCCACCAGCGGGTGCAAACTCGGGGTCGCGCTTGCGCCAGCGCGTCGACTGGTCCGGCAACAGGGTTTCAATGTCGGCGAAGGTCTTGCCTTCAAAAATGCCGAAGCCGCGCTCGCGCAGGTCTTCTTCCTTTGTGACCTCAACGCCGCTGGCACGCCCGACATATTGCGCGGTCTCCCAGGCACGGGCCAGGTCGCTGGCATAAATCGCCTTGATGGATTCACCGCGCAGCGCGTCGGCGAGCCGCTCGGCCTGCCAACGCCCGTTAGCGCTGAGGGGAATGTCTAGGTGGCCCTGGATGCGGGTATCGACGTTCCAGGCGGTTTCGCCGTGGCGAATGGCAATGATGCGGGTGGGTTCTGTCATCGGCTACAGGTCATCAGTTATCGCGGAATGTCTACGTTGATGCGCCGCGTTCCGGCAGGCGGCTGCGGAAAACCGAGCAGGGCCGAGTCGAGCATCGCGGGCAGCAAGCTCAGGGCGTCGTTCCACGGGCCGGTGTTCAAGGCGCGGGTTTCAAATACCACCTTTTGCGTCGCCAGTTCGCGCATCAGCACGGTGACCTCGCGTTTGTAATAGGGCTCGCTAAAGCGGATGGGGTAGGTCATGCCGATGGAGGTGCCCATGCTGCCACCGCCAATCATGACGCCAGGGCCGCCGATGGGGAAACCGTCGTCCGGAAAGCGCTCGCCGATCTGCGTGCCCAGCATTACCTGAACGCTAAAGCGCGCAGTGGCCGGCTCTAGCACCATGCCGACCCTGGCCAGGCTGGCAGCGGCGATGGTTTCAATCCTGTCCTGTTGGGCGTTGGCCGGCAGTTGCGAAGGCAAACGCTCAAAGCGGTAGGGCGTGCCAGGCGTGGGCGGCGCGGCTGTCCAGGCGGCAAAGGCAGACACATCGCTGTCAACAATGCGTGTGCTGGCGCAGCCCGCCAGAAAGAACCCGGCACATGCGGCCAGTGCGAATGCCAGAACTGTTTTCAGCGCCCGCAACATACGACTTTCTCCAGAGTTTCTACAGGTTTCAGGGTTTGATTCGTCAGAAGGACAGGTTCACCACTTTCAGCCCCGGCAGGCTGCCTGCAAAGGGTTCACTGAACTCTTCTGCATCAAAAGCCCTGTCGCCGTCAACGTCAGCCACACCGGTGGCCTTGATGCCCTTGAAGTCGTGGCGCTTGTTGTCCATCAGGTGTGAAGGCACAATATTTTGCAGTGCAGAGAACATATTTTCAAGCCGGCCGGGATGCTTTTTCTCCCAGTCGCGCAGCATGTTGCCGATCTGCTTGCGCTGCAGGTTTTCCTGGCTGCCGCAGAGGGTGCACGGAATGATGGGAAAGTCGCGCACTTCAGCCCAGCGTGTGAGGTCTTTCTCCGCCACATAGGCCATGGGCCGAATCACGACGTTTTTACCGTCGTCGCTGACAAGTTTTGGCGGCATGCCCTTGAGTTTGGCGGCAAAAAACATGTTCAGGAAAAATGTTTGCAACATATCGTCACGGTGGTGGCCCAGCGCAACCTTGGTGGCGCCGAGTTCACCGGCAACACGGTACAGGATGCCGCGTCTCAGGCGCGAGCACAGCGAGCAAAGGGTCTTGCCTTCGGGAATCACCCGCTTGACGATGCTGTAGGTGTCCTGGTTTTCGATGTGGAAGGGCACGCCCAGCTTGCCAAGATACTCCGGCAGGATGTGCTCAGGAAAGCCCGGTTGCTTCTGGTCGAGGTTGACGGCGACCAGAGAGAAGTTGATCGGTGCGCGCTTTTGCAGCTTGAGCAAAATATCCAGCATGGCGTAGCTGTCCTTGCCGCCCGAAACGCAGACCATCACCTTGTCGCCTTCTTCAATCATGTTGAAGTCAACAATCGCCCGGCCAACGTCGCGGCACAGGCGCTTTTCAAGCTTGTGGTCCTCGCGCTCGATCTTCATCGAGTCTTTGGGCCCCCACGCTCCGCCGCTGCGCGGGTCGCTGCCCCCCGAGGGGGCTGGCCTTCCTTGGGGCGGCCCTGCGGTGCGGCCGGTCTCTTCGAAATTGGCTGCCTCCAAAGTCACGTTCATGTCATTGCTACCCATAGCGTTCACCACTGTCCTGTCTCGACTCGAATGGCTACTTCGCAGTCGTCAAAAATTTCAAGCTTTGCAATTTTTACCCGTACCCCCAGCACGCCCGGCAGCAGCATCAGCCGGTGGGCCAGCTTCCCGATCAGGCTTTCCAGCAGGTTGACATGCTCCGCGGTGCATTCGGTGATGATGATCTGGCGCACCTTGCGGTAGTCCAGTACTCGGTTGATGTCGTCATCACTGGGCAGCAGCGGCTGCGTGCCGAGGTTGAGTTCGGCGTCGACCTGGATCGGCTGCGGCGCGGCCTTTTCGTGGTCCAGGATGCCGAGGTTGGCATCAAAGCGCAAACCGCTCAGCGTCAGTATCTGGGTGCCTCTGGTGTTGAACATGGTGGC
>JANYFF010000003.1 GCA_025362825.1 Polaromonas sp.
AGGGATAGCTTCGACTCTACAAAGGAATATGTAGGCTATTTTGATCCGAGAGCATGTTATCGGTCAGTGCTCAGTAACGGTACAAACGGTAACTACTTTGATTGGCAGACCAACAAAGGGACGGTAAGTGCCACTTGTCCAAGCAGCCAGTTTGACGGTAATTTCATGAATTGGGCAAGCTCATCCGCCATTGACATCATGCGTTACGGCCTGACTGGCGGTAACCGCACCATAGATGACACAAACACCACAATTGTCGACCGCGCTTATTTGCCCGACAGTTTTTATAACAACTCCAGTTATTTTTCGGAAAAGTTCATTAGCAAAGCCCAGATCAGCGGTCGGGTCGAGCTTGCCGCGACCCAGTTTCCAAATGGGATGTGGATTTACAACTGCAGAGACCGCATCTACTTTGCCAATGCGAGCGACACAAACGCCCTTGGCGTCAGCACATGTGCTACGCCTTTCGGCGTTGCAGGTGCTTTAAGCCCCAACCTGATCAAGGCGAACAACAACAACACCGGCAATTTTTACCAAATCAGAAATCTGGTTTGCGACTCGAACAGCGCCAGTAACCGGTTGATGACCTATGACCCCGAGACGCGGAAATGGAGCGGTCTGTGCTTTCGCTATCCCAGTGGGAAGTACAAGCCCGTGGGCCAGTTTCAGGTGAACGCTGACAATCTACGGGTGGCGGTTTTAAGCTATTTGCAGGACAACAGTCAGGCGCGTTATGGCGGTGTTTTGCGGGCACCCCTCAAATACCTTGGCCCAAACAGTTACGACAACAACTTCAACTTGAATACAGTAGCCAATGCAGCAACGGAATGGAATGCCACTACCGGTGTACTCAACGTCAATCCTCAAAACGGCGACGCCAACTACAGCGACCAGGGCTACGGTCAAAGCGGTGCCATCAATTACATCAACAAATTTGGCACTCTTAATCCAAACGCTATAGGCAGTTATAAAAGCTACGACCCAATCGGTGAACTTTATTACGAGGCTGTTCGTTATCTCCAAGGCAAACAACCGACAAGCAATGCCACTTTAGGCCTTAGTGGCACGGTGTTAACTGACAAAACGGTGGCTGAAAACTTTCCGGTCTATCGCACCTGGACAGATCCCTTTGCCGGATTTACTGACTCTACAGGCACCGGCAAAGGATGTTTGCGAAACAGCATTTTGACTGTAGGCGACGTCAACACTTGGTTTGACCGCTCCCTACCCGGAAATAGCATTTCTAATGTCAATGACTTTGTACGGAGCGCAGACTCGAATCCTGCGCTTGATGTGCCATTTTGGACCAGCGTCGTGGGCAGCTTCGAAAGCCGGACGGCGTCGGGGGCTTCCGTAAACTATACGGACAGCCAAGGTATTACTCGGGCCGCGGGAAACATTGCAGGAAATACGTTGTACGACAGTAGCACCTCTTACGACCTGAATGCTGCTGCAAGTCAAACCACCGGTGCAGGCGGGGCCTCTTATTACATGGCCGGTCTCGCGTACTGGGCTAACACGCACAGTTTTCGCACAGACCTGCCTAAAGGCCGGATTACCAGTTATTCGATTGACGTCAACGAGGCAAACGCCACTGGTTCCAATGTTGATTTCCGCCGCACCCGCCAGCTTTACCTGGCTGCAAAGTATGGTGGTTTCGATGACAGTGCAGCAAATAACAGTGGTAACCCATATGCACCGGGCACGAATGTGCTGTGGCAAGGCACTGATGGGGATGCAAAGAACTATTTTGTTGTAAGTGATGCGGCGAAATTTTTGGACTCTATTTCAGAAGTATTTGCCCGAGTTGTAGAGGAAACCGGCAGTATTGCCGGCGGCGCCATTTCTACGCAGCGCTTGACGGTAGGCCAAGCTGGTGCGGTGTTTCAGGCACGTTTCAACCCGGTGGCGAATTTTTGGAGCGGGAAGCTTTTGAAATATCCCCTGTCGCTTGATTCAGCCGGGACTTCGCTCGTGATCGGCTCGACGGAAACCTGGGAAGCTGGGAAAGTTCTCACGACTGATGCAGCCGTTGATAACGGAGCTTCCCGAAATATCGTGATTGGTGCACCAGCTGGCGCACAGGCTACTGTGTTGCCCACCCCTTTCAAATGGGCAAATCTGGCCCAGGCGCATAAAGACGCGCTCAACAAGACGCCCTACTCCAGCCCGGCGACTACAGACACTTTAGGCATAAATCGTCTCGGTTATATCCGGGGCGACCGCACCGATGAGATCAAACCAAGTACTCCGAACGCGCTTTTTCGGCCTCGCGACACGGTTTTGGGCGACATCGTCAACAGCGGTTTGCTGTACATGGGTAAACCATCAACGGGAATAACCAGCGCTGGCTACAGTACTTTTTTCAATGCAAACAAAACCCGCAGACCCGTGGTTTTTGTAAATGCCAACGACGGTATGCTGCATGCATTTTACGACAGCGATGGTAAAGAGGCCTTTGCCTACATTCCTGGGTTTGTGGCGGGCGCACTTAATCAAATTCCTGACCAAGACTACATTCACTTTAGTATCAACGATGCTACCCCCGCGGTTACTGAAGCCTACGACGGCAGTCAATGGCGCAGCGTGCTGGTATCCGGCGTGGGCGCAGGCGGGCAAGGCATGTATGCGCTTGATGTCACCAATCCGGCGACCTTCAGTCAAAGTAATGTCATGTGGGAATTCACGGACCGTGACAGTCCCGCCATGGGCAATGTCGTCGGTACGCCAAAAATCCTTAAAATGCGGACGACAAATTACGGTACAACGCCGGCATACAAGTATTACGCTGTGGTTGCTAGTGGCGTCAACAATTACAAGGCGGACGGCTACGCGTCAGCGACAGGTAATCCTTCAATTTTTATTATTGACCTGGCAAGAAAGCCCAGTGACTTTCCAGGCCAGCAGCCCTGGACAGAAGGTACAAACTTTTGGCGCATAGAGCTGCCCCAAAGCAGCACAACAATTGCTAAGGGTTTGGTGGGCTTCACAACAGTCGAGAATTTCCAGACTGGGGCCACGGATACCCTGTATGCAGGTGATCTTCAAGGGAACGTCTGGAAGCTAGACTTCACTTTAAAAGGGACTGGCAGCCTCACCAACGACCCTGTCAGCAACCTCTCCGCATTTAACTTCAAGGCGGGTACAAATACCAAATTTTTTGTGGCTCAGGACAGCTCAGGTGCTGCACAGCCAATTTCTGGCGAACCCGTCATTACCAATGCATTTTTTGACAGCAAACTGGTTTCGTTTGGTACCGGAAAATATCTGGAAACACCCGACAGCAGCGTACCGGCATCGGTGACCAACAGTTTCTATACACTGCTGGATAAATCAGCCACTGTTAGTGGGCGTACGGTACTCCAAGCGGGCAGTGTCTCCAGTGCTGGATCAGTGACTGTTCCAAGCTTTACTTATGGCACCCCGCCTGCAAGCGGTACGTCAACTTTTAAACTGGGCTGGTACGTCGATCTGGACCGAAGTATTGGCGAGCGTCAGATCAGCGACATAACAGGGGCTTTTGGCCAGCTTTTCTTTGGTTCACTCTTTCCCACCTCCGGCTCTTGCGGCGAAGGCGGCGGGAGATTTTACGCGGTTAACGCACTAACAGGCAATGGTGTGTCCGAGCTTTCCCAAGTCGGCATACTCGCCGCTCCCCTGATCCTCGAAATCGGAAACACGGCATTGACTAATAGTGATACCAGCGGGCAGCGAACTGCCAGCAGAAAAATCGCGGTTATCACGCAAGGATCGAAAGGCCTGAAAACCGCCGCAACTACCGGAGGCGGCTTGACGTATACGCAACAAGTCGGTCGATTAAGTTGGCGACAATTGAACAATTACCAAGAAAATAAAAATACCCCCTAGACTTGTCGCTATGAATCACTTCAGCACTTCCCAAGGCTTAACACGTTGCCGGCAATCCGGTTTCACTCTAATCGAACTCATGATCGTCGTTGCAATTATTGGCATATTGGCCTCTATCGCATACCCGGCCTATACCGATTCTGTTGCCAAGGGCAAGCGCGCTGAGGCGCGTGCAGCAATCATGAATCTCCTGCAGCAAGAAGAGCGTTACCTTACCCAAATAAATACGTACGAAACTTTTAGCCTGGGCACGCCAGGCAACCTGCCCTTTAAGGCCTATTCATCCACAGACGGTCCGCAATCCACGAGCAGCCATTTACTTGGCGCAAGGCTCTGTCAGGCCGTCGGCGGGACAATACCCACGAAGCAGGATTGCATCGAGGTATTTGCAGAGCCGCAATCAGGGGTCTTTTCGGATCCAAAAGTGACTTCCATGGCAATCGATACTCAAGGCCGACGAACATGTACTGGCAGCCAAACCGATCGCTGCTGGAAATAATACCGATCGATGAAAAAAAACTGCCACGTTGGTCACTCATCATCGCCGAGTCTGCGACGGTGTGATACTGGTTTCACGCTGGTTGAACTGCTGGTGACCATTGCCATTGCTGCATTGCTAATGTTTGTCGCTCTGCCGGCCTTTGTGACCTTTCAGAAAAACGCCCAGCTTTCAGATGCCGTAAGCAATTTCATTGCGGCCACCAATGCTGCGCGCGCCAACGCCATGAAGCAGGGGGTGAACACATATTTGGTCCCCAACAGCGGCACCAACTGGGGTTCAGGCTGGATGGTCTTTTCTGACCTCAACTGGAACCAGACCTACGATGCCGGGACCGAACTCGTTATTTTGAGCCACGAGTCTCCCGCTTCATCCATCTCCATCAGTATTCCGACTACCAGCAGTTTTTCCAGCGGATATGTGCTTTTCAATGGAAGTGGATACCCGCGACTCAAAAGTGGAGCATTCGGAGGTGGGACGTTGGTAATGAGTAATGGGACTAGATCAAGTTCAATCATCATCGACCCTGCAGGTCGTACCAGGTCATGTACGACCGGCACTACAGGCTGTTAAAAACTCCTATGGAATATTGCAAACTGGTTTGACTGAATTTCACAACTCACCCATCATCCAAGCGCTGAAGATCGCCCACAAGGCCAGCACCCTGTCTACGCCCAACCCGACTGTTGGATGTGTGCTTATGGACGAGGATGAAAAGATTTTGGGTGCCGGACACACCCAGGCCGCAGGTGGCCCCCATGCAGAGGTCATGGCCCTTCGAGACGCCGTCGCCCGGGGCAACGCCGTCACAGGCGCCACGGCCTATGTCACGCTGGAGCCATGTTCCCACCACGGGCGCACCCCGCCCTGCTGTGACGCCCTGATAGCCGCGGGCATCAAAAAGGTGGTGGCGTCGATTGCCGACCCCAACCCCCTGGTCGCTGGGCGTGGGTTTGAGCGGCTTCGGTCGGCTGGCATTGAAGTGGAGGTGGGATCAGGCGCGGCTGAAGCCCGCGAACTGAATATCGGCTTTTTCAGCCGTATGATTCGCAAAACGCCTTGGGTCCGCATGAAAATTGCGGCATCGCTTGACGGCAAGACAGCGTTGTTGAACGGCCGGAGCCAGTGGATTACTGGCGACGCTGCGCGTGCCGATGGCCACGCCTGGCGCGCACGCAGCTGCGCAGTGCTGACGGGCATAGGTACCGTGCTGGCCGACAACCCCCGGCTTGACGTCCGGCTGGCTGAAACACCGCGCCAGCCGCATCTGGTGGTGGTCGACAGCCGGCTTGAAACGCCGCTGGACGCTCATCTTTTTATAGCAAAACGTGCCCTGTTTATCTACGCTGCAGAACGAAATGATGCCAAAAAGGCAGCTTTGGAGGCATTGGGCGCTGTCGTCATTTACCTCCCCGGCCCCAACAACAAGGTAGACCTATCCGCGATGATGAAGGACCTTGCAGAGCGCCAAATCAACGAACTGCATGTCGAAGCCGGTCATAAACTCAATGGCTCGCTCTTGCGTGAAGGACTGGTCGATGACCTGCTTGTCTACACGGCACCCAAGCTTTTGGGCATTGGCCGGGAAATGGCCGCTTTCGGCCCGCTTGAAAGCCTTGCGGAGGCGATTGACCTGCGCTTTCTGTCGGCAGAGATGGTTGGTAATGACCTGCGGCTGCAGGCGCGGATTAGCGGGCGTGACCAGTTCTAATTGCGTGACCAGGACAGATTAAAGGCTAGGTTCAACAGACTTTAGTGACCCCGACCGCGGCAATGCCGTGAATCCCTGCGAAAATAAGCGCATGTTTACCGGAATCATCACCGGCTTGGGGCGCATCGTCGCCATCCAAAGCCTGGGCAGCTCTTCAGATCATGGCAAGCGACTCACCATCGAGGCGCCTGCGGGATACCTTGACGATGTCGCGCTGGGCGACAGCATTGCACTCAATGGCGCCTGCATGACTGCGGTGTCACTCGACCTGGCCCAACACCAGTTTGCCATCGATATTTCAGCGGAATCCCTTGCGAAAACAAGCGGTCTGACCGAAACCGGCGTCATCAACCTCGAAAAAGCCCTGCGTGCCCATGACCGCCTTGGCGGCCACATCGTGTCTGGCCATGTAGATGGCATCGGCAAGGTCACGCATTTCGCCGAGATCGGTGAAAGCTGGGAGCTTCGCATCCTCGCACCGCTGGATCTGGCCAAATACCTGGCCTATAAGGGTTCGATTACCGTCAACGGCGTAAGCTTGACCGTCAACAGTATTAAAGACCTGTCCAACGGGCTCGGCTGCGAAGTCAGCATCAACCTGATACCCCATACCGTACAGAACACAGCCCTTAATCGTCTGGCAGCGGGCACCAGCGTCAATCTTGAGATTGACCTGATTGCGCGCTACGTCGAGCGCATGCTGCAAGACGGCCCCACACATACCCGGAAGCCTTAACCCATGAGCGTCGCCATTTCCCCCGTAGAAGATATCGTTGCAGACATGCGCGCCGGCCGGATCGTCATATTGATTGACGAAGAAGACCGCGAAAACGAAGGCGACCTGGTCCTCGCTGCCGACCATGTGACCGCCGACGCCGTGAACTTCATGGCGCGCTATGGCCGTGGCTTGATTTGCCTGACCCTGACCCGTGCGCGCTGCGAAATGCTGCAGTTGCCGCCCATGGCCACGCGCAATGGGGCCAAGCATTCCACCGCATTCACCGTCTCGATTGAGGCCGCAGAAGGCGTCACCACCGGCATTTCAGCCGCAGACCGTGCGCGCACCGTGCAGGCGGCCGTAGCAGCCAAGGCCACCACCAATGACCTGGTCCAGCCGGGCCACATCTTCCCGCTGCAGGCGGTCGATGGCGGCGTGCTGATGCGCGCCGGCCATACCGAGGCAGGCTGCGATCTGGCTGCCATGGCAGGTTGCTCGCCGGCAGCCGTCATATGCGAAATCATGAAGGACGACGGCACCATGGCCCGCCTACCGGATTTGCTGCTTTTTGCAGCGGAGCATGGCCTGAAAATCGGCACGATTGCCGACTTGATTGAATACCGCAGCCGCAATGAATCACTGATTGAAAAAATCGGCAGTCGTGCGCTGCAGACCGCGTTTGGCGAGTTCACGGCACACGCTTTCCGCGACAAGCCGAGCCAGGGCCTCCACCTGGCGCTGGTCAAAGGGCAATGGACGCCCGAAGATACCGTTGCCGCTCGCGTGCACGAACCGCTGTCGGTGCTGGATGCACTGGAAACCGGCCGCTCCATGCATTCCTGGAACCTGGACCAGAGCCTTAAGCACGTCGCCGGCGAAGGCAAGGGCGTCGTGGTGCTACTCAATTGCGGCGAGAGTGCGGCGCAGCTGCTGGAGCAATTTGAAGGCACAGCACGCGCCAGCCAGGCCCCCGAGCGCGGCCGTATGGACTTGCGTACCTACGGCATCGGCGCGCAGATCCTGCGCGACTGCGGCGTCCACAAAATGAAACTCATGGGCAACCCGCGCCGCCTG
>JANYFF010000028.1 GCA_025362825.1 Polaromonas sp.
GGCAACCAGCTCAACACCGAGTCGGCCTACAGTGCGGCGATGTTCTATGCCATCACTTATGTGCTCACAACACTGGGTGCTTTCGGCATCATCATGCTGCTGGCGCGTGCAGGACATGAGTCGGAAGACATCTCCGACCTGGCCGGTCTCAACCAGCGCAGTCCGCTGTATGCGGGTGTCATGGCCATCTGCATGTTCTCGCTGGCAGGCCTGCCGCCGCTGGTTGGTTTTTATGCCAAGCTGGCCGTTTTGCAGGCGCTGATTTCTTCGCAGCAAACCAGCTATCTGGTACTGGCCGTGTTTGCAGTCATGATGTCACTGGTGGGTGCTTTTTACTATCTCCGCATCGTCAAGGTCATGTACTTTGATGCGCCGCTGGGCGTTGTGCAACCTATCTCTGCTCCCGCGGATGCCCGCGTGGTGCTGTCCATCAACGGCGCGCTGATCCTGGTCCTGGGCATCATGCCCGGCGGCCTCATGACGCTGTGTGCACAATCGATCAGCAGCATCGTCAAATCGCTGGGGACCTAGTCTCTCAATGAGTCAAACCGCATCCGTCTGGCTGGTCGTCCTGCTCGGCCTGCTGGCGGCCAATCTGCCTTTCGTCAGCAACCGGCTGTTTGCGGTGGTGCGGCTCAAGACTCCAAAGAACCTCGCCATCCGCCTGGCCGAGCTGGTCGCCTGGTACTTGCTGGCCGGTGGACTGGGTGTCTTTCTGGAGCAACGCGCAGGGCAAATTGCGCCGCAAGGGTGGGAGTTCTACGCCATCACCGGGGCGCTTTTCATCACCTTTGCGTTTCCTGGCTTCACCTATCGTTACCTGTTCAAACACCGCACATAAGCCTGTGCGTGATGCTTGGTCCTGCAACGTGCAGCATTCTCACTTGACTGAAACAACCCTGACGTCTGAGGAAATTTTCAACGGCGATTTTCTCCGTTCGCGGCGCGACACCGTGCGCCTGCCCGATGGCACGCAGGCCACGCGTGAATACATTGTTCACCCCGGCGCGGTGATGATCATTGCCCAGCTGGATGATGGCCAAATTGTGCTGGAGCGACAGTACCGCTACCCGGTGAAATCCGTCATGATCGAGTTTCCTGCCGGCAAGCTTGATGCTGGCGAGGCTTCGCTGGCTTGCGCGCAACGGGAGCTGCTTGAGGAAACCGGTTACCGCGCATCCCGCTGGGCGCGTGCGGGTGTTTTGCATCCGGTGATTTCCTATTCCACCGAATTTATCGATATCTGGTTCGCTCAGGGCCTGACTTTGGGCGAACGCAAGCTCGACGAAGGTGAGTTCCTCGACGTCTTCACAGCCACACCGGTCGAGCTGCTGGCGTGGTGCGGCAATGGCCAGGTGACGGACGCCAAGACGCTTACCGGCGCCCTGTGGTTGCAAAACGTGCAGTCAGGTACCTGGGCATTGGATTGGCAGACCGCTACATCCTGAGCGTTTGACCATAATCTGCCCATGAAAGTCCTGAACCTCCTGTGCGCCCACCAGCATGCCTTTGAAGGCTGGTTTGCGTCTGAAGACGACTTTCAGGGGCAATTGGCCCGTGGACTTGTGGAGTGTCCCCTGTGTTCCGACAAGGGCATACAGAAAATGCCCAGCGCGCCGCGCCTTAATCTGGGTGTACAACTGTTGCCGGCAGCCATGCCCTCGGGAAGCGCAAACGATCAGTCTGCGGGCGCAGTAGCTCTCAGTGGGCAGGCCGGCAGCCATCCAGGACCTGTCGAACAGGCCGCATTGCTCAGGGCGCTGCGCTACATGGTGGCCAATACCGAGGACGTCGGTGACCGTTTTGCCGACAGGGCGCGTGCCATGCACTACGGCGACCTCGAACCGCGCAACATCCGCGGGCAGGCTACTGCGCGTGAAACGGTCGAACTGCTGGAGGAGGGGATTGACGTCATGCCTTTGCCTATGCCGGCCGCCTTGAAGGAAACCCTTCAATAACGCCCGATGGGTCCACCAATGCAGACCCTCGGCGTGCAGACCTGCCAATTAGCTGGCTGGCGATATCTCTTCCATTGAAAAGTACACAGCCTTGCCATGCTGGCGAGCCCGGCACCACCATTTCATCCGTATCTGCCGAATAAAAGAATCATCTTTCGCTATGAAAATAATAGCTATAGGCGACCTAATTACGGGGGCTATGGTTGTTTTTCATTGCCTTTTTACGGTTTCCCGATTCCCACGGCGAGCCCCTGAATTCATGTACCTGCCGGGACCAACTCAGGGATATAAGCCGCGCAATTCCCGCGTGTGCAGTATCCGCTTGCACGCCACAATAAAAGTTGCCGTGCGCAGGCTGACCCTCTGGTCCTGTGACACAGCCCACACGCCGGCAAAGGCGTGCTTCATGATTTTGACCAGCCGGGCATTGATCTCTTCCTCGTCCCAGAAGAAGCTTGAAAAGTCCTGCACCCATTCAAAGTAGCTCACCGTCACGCCGCCGGCGTTGGCGATCACATCCGGCAGTACCAGGATGTTGCGCGACTGCAGGATGTCATCGGCCGCTGGCGTGGTCGGGCCGTTGGCGCCCTCGATGATCATACGTGCCTTGATGCGGCCGGCGTTGTTTGCGGTGATCTGCTGCTCCAGCGCTGCGGGTATCAGGATGTCGCAGTCAACGTCCCAGAAGCTGTCGTTGGCAATCACTTCTGCGCCGACAAAGCCGCCAACGCTGCCGGTCTCCTGGATGTATTTAAGCAGTGACGGCACATCCAGCCCTGCCTCGCGGTAAATCGTGCCGCCGTGGTCCTGTACGGCCACCACACGGGCCCCTGCCTCGGCAAACAGCTTGCCAGCCACGCCGCCCACGTTGCCAAAGCCCTGCACCGCCAGTCGCGCGCCTGAAATCTCCAGACCGATGTGCTGCGCAGCTTCGCAGCCCACGGTAAACACGCCGCGCCCGGTGGCTTCACGTCGCCCCAGCGAGCCTCCCAGGTCCACCGGCTTGCCAGTGACCACGCCGGTGGCGGTCGAGCCGGTGTTCATCGAGTAGGTGTCCATCATCCACGCCATGATCTGTTCATTGGTGTTGACGTCTGGTGCAGGTATGTCCTTGTTGGGGCCGATGATGATGCCGATCTCGCTGGTGTAGCGGCGCGTCATGCGCTCCAGCTCGCCCAGCGACAGCTTCTTCGGGTCCACACGTATGCCGCCTTTGGCGCCGCCGTAGGGCACGTTGACCGCAGCGTTCTTGACGGACATCCATGCCGACAGGGCCATCACTTCCGACAGCGTCACATCCTGGTGAAAACGCACGCCGCCCTTGCCGGGACCGCGCGATACGTTGTGCTGCACGCGGTAGCCTTCAAAGTGCGCCACGGTACCGTCGTCCATGTGAATCGGCACATCGACGATCAACACCCGCTTGGGGCGCTTGAGGGTTTCGGCCCAGCGCGCGAGATGGCCGAGGTGCGGAATGACACGGTCAACCTGCTGCAGGTAATTACCCCAGGGGCCAAGGTTGTCTGCCTGCAAGTAAGAGGGCAGGGGATGTGCGCTGTGGTCAACAGTTGCGGCGGCGGATGCTTGTGACATAAAACTCCTGTGTGTTTATTGAGGTTGGTCCCAACAACACGGAGCTTAGGACGATGGCGGGCGAGTGTCCAAGGCTGGATTGAATCATAACTATGCAAAAAATGCATAGTATGAGCTTTGGGCCGTACACCAGTTTTATTGAAGCGCCATAAGCGATGCGTGATGAACAACGACAATGCTCAGTAGGTGTTTCGCCCGCGTGATGCGGCGTACACAACCATTTTTAACAGCCCCAGAAAACCCCCTCTTGACACCATGACCATCCTGCTTGCGCCCATGGAAGGCCTGCTCGATTTCGTGTTGCGCGATGTCCTCACGCGCGTGGGCGGCATTGACCGCTGCGTGTCCGAGTTCATTCGCATCACCGACCAGCTGTTGCCCGAGCGTGTCTTCACCCGCATCGTGCCCGAGCTACTCAACGGCGGGCGCACCTTTGCCGGTGTGCCGGTGCGGGCGCAACTGCTGGGTTCTGATCCGGTCTGCCTGGCTGAAAACGCGGCTAGGCTGGCAGCGCTCGGACCCGCCGGCATAGACCTCAACTTTGGCTGCCCTGCCAACGTCGTCAACCGTCACGGCGGCGGCGCGGCCTTGCTCAAGGAGCCCGAAACCATTTTTGCCATCGTGAAAGCTGTGCGCGCAGCCGTGCCTGCGGGTATGCCGGTATCGGCCAAGATGCGCCTGGGCTACAACGACGACTCGAACGCACTGGAATGCGCGCAGGCCATTGCCGATGGCGGCGCTGGCGAGCTGGTGGTGCACGCCCGCACCAAGGCGCAGGCCTATCGGCCACCGGCCTACTGGGAGCGCATCGCCGACATTCGCGCCGTGGTGAACATCCCGGTGGTGGCCAATGGCGAGATATGGACGGTAGACGACGCTCGCCGCTGCCGCGAAGCCTCCGGCTGTGACATGCTGATGATTGGCCGTGGCGCGGTGGCCGACCCGGGGCTTGGCCTTGCGATTAAGGCTGACATGGCTGGACTGAGCCATGCTGCTTCGGGCGTCACCTGGCCCTTGCTGCTGCCGCTGGTGGCGGACTTCTGGCACATCGTCTGCACCCGGCTTGACACGCGCGCACGTGCCGGACGCCTGAAGCAATGGCTCAATTTTTTGCGTCGGCGGTTTCCCGAGGCAGAAGTCGCCTACCAATGCCTTAAAACCATCAATGACCCGACGGTCATCGATGAATGGCTGGCACTTCAGCTGCAGGACCTCGCAACCACCAAGCGCCATGCCGGCCTTTCACGCTCCGCAGCAGTGATGTGAGTTCGCGCTGGCGTGCTCTCCCTTGAACAGGCTCGAACTATCAGGATGCTGGGGGGCGACCGCGTCTGCGGGACATCGCCTCAAAAAGCACGCTTGACAAGGCTGGTTCAAAATAAGGGTTCGCGTGCAACACGCATCAGGACTACCACTTGCTATTCCCCCCACTCCAAACACGAACCCATTTGCACCACCGCAAGGTCCATTACGACGGCTACCTTCGGAGCGATGGCCTATGGGACATTGAAGCCCGCATGACCGACACCCGCAGCTATGCGATTGACGCGCCGGGCAGGCCCACGCTGGAGGCCGGCGTGCCGATACACGACATGCTGATCCGCGCCACGGTGGATGACGCCATGACGGTCAAGGAAATAAGCGCCGTGATGCAAAGCCGGCCGTTCGATGAATGCCTGCAGGGCGAGGCGCCCATGCAAAAAATGATAGGTGCCACCATGGGCCCGGGCTGGCGGCAGGCGATTGAAAAAGCACTCGGCGGCATAGAGGGCTGCGCGCACTTGCGTGAGTTGCTGTTCAACATGGCTACAGCGGCTTACCAGACGATTCCGGTATATCGCGCGCACCACGCCAAACTGCCCAACATTTCACCCAGCGCAGGGGGCAAGCCGCCGCACCATTTGGGCAAATGTGTGGCCTGGGATTTCAATGGGCCGGTGGTGCTGCGAAATTACCCGGCATTTGCCGGCTGGAAGCAGCTGCCATCGGCCGGCAAGCCCCCAGCGGACTGATGTCGCAGCTTGCCTCGAAAGTTTCAGCGTGCTCTTATCTTTCCACGTCGTCTCGTTCGTCAAAAAACACCAGGAGGAAGCCAGATGATTACCGTTTTCACCACCTTCAGTTTGCAAAAGCCAATTACCCGTGAGGAAGCGCGCACCATCTTCAAAAGCACGGCGCCAAAGTACCAAGGGGTACAAGGCCTGTTTCGAAAAGTTTATGTGCTCTCCGAGGACGGTGCAACAGCCGGCGGGGTTTACCTTTGGAATTCGCGGGCCGAGGCAGAAGCCACGTACACGGAATCATGGCGCGCCTTCGTCCGCGAGAAATACGGCACCGAGCCGACCGTTATCTACTTCGAAAGCCCCGTATTGGTCGACAACGTGACCGGGCAGGTGCTCACCGACGAATAGGAAAAAAACGGGCGCAGTGACTGCGGCGCGCCGGCCTTATTCGATCTTCGCCCCTGAAGCCCTGACGACTTCAGCCATGCGCTTGTAGTCCAGCGCAAGCAGCTTTGCAAAGTCCGCATTGCTCATGGCAAGGGGTTCGATGCCCTGCTTGTCCAAGCGTTCGAGGATGACGGGGTCCTTCAGCAGCTTGCCTATCGCCGCATTCACACGGTTGATTTCTGCCACCGGCGTTGCCGCAGGGCCGAGCAGGCCAAACCAGGAGTCGAACTGGTAGCCAGGCAGGCCGCTTTCGGCAATCGTCGGCACGTCGGGTAGGTATTTGGAGCGTTTGGTGGACGTGACGCCGACGATGCGGATGCGGCTGTCTTTTGCAAAAGCCAGCGCGCCAATGCTGGCCGCAATCACCGCCTGTGCGCGGCCCGAAATCACTTCGTTGATGGCTTCACCGGTGGCCTTGAGCGGCACATGCACGACGTTGATGCCGGCCAAGCCGTTGAAGTAGGCCATGGACAGATGCGTAGCGCTGCCTACACCGGCCGTGGCATAGTTCATTTTGCCGGGGTTGGCCTTTGCATAGCGGATGTATTCGGCCGCGGTTTTGGCCGGCACATCGGGGTGGATCATCAGCACGTAGTCGGCCGTGCCTATGTGGGCCATGGGTGCGAAATCTTTTTGCGGGTCGTACGTCAGCTTGGTGTACAGCGAGCCGGCAATGTTGTGGCTGGCAGCCGCCATCACCATGGTGCCGCTGTCAGGCGCCGCTTTAGCGACAAAGCCTGTGCCCACCGTGCCACCGGCTCCGGGCTTGTTTTCAATCAGCACGGTCTGGCCAAGCGCCACGCCCAGCTCGGTGGATATGGCGCGTGCCAGCAGGTCCTGTACACCGCCGGCCGCAAAGGGCACCACGATGTGTTCAAGCTTTGCGCTGGTCTGCGCCCATGAGCTGCCTGCTGCCGTCGCCAGGCTGGCCGCCAGAAAATCCCTGCGTTGAATCATGTGCTTTCTTTCTTCTGTCCTGTAAATCTTCAATGTGTCAGTTCACGCAAATTTCATCGGCCATGCGCCGCATGAAGCGTTCGCACCAGGCAAGCTGCGCCAGTGACACCCATTCATTGGGCTGGTGCGCCTGGGCAATGTGGCCGGGCCCGCAGACGATGGTTGGTACACCCACCTGGTGAAACAGCGCTGCTTCGGTACCAAATGACACCTTGCCTGCGCCCAGCGCGCTGTCCACTTCGGCGCACCGGAAGCACAGCTGCGCAATCTCGCTGTCGGCATCGGTTGCGAAGCCGGGCAGCACTGAATTGAGCGTATGGGTGATGCCGGTGCCGGACGCGACAGCGTGCATTGCAGGCAACAGGCTGTCGGCAAAGGTCTTTGCTTCATTGAAGAGCAGCACCGGCGAGTTCAGGTGGTGGTGGCGAATCTCCCACATCACGTCGCAGTCGCGCGCAATGATGTTGAGCGCCGTGCCCCCAGCAATCACGCCGGTGTGGATGGTGGTGAAGGGCACGTCGAACAGCGGGTCAAACGGCCCTTCGGCTTCGAGCTTGCGGTGCATGGATTTGAGTTTGGTCACAAACTCGCACGCGATTTCGACCGCATTGACGCCCTGCGGTGTCAGCGATGAATGTGCTTCAAAGCCGCGCACCGAAGTCTTGTAGGCGTGCTTTCCCTTGTGCGCTATCACCACCTGCATGCCGGTCGGCTCGCCGACGATGCAGCCTGCGGGTCGATACCCTTTGTCCACCATATCGGCAATCAGGCGACGCACGCCTATGCAGCCGACTTCCTCGTCATAGCTGAAAGCGAAGTGTACCGGGCGTTTGAGTTTGCGTTTGAGCAGCTCGGGCACCATCATCAGTGCGGTTGCGCCAAAGCTTTTCATGTCGGTGACGCCGCGGCCGTAGAGCTTGTCGCCAATAACTTGCGCCTTGAACGGGTCGGTGTCCCAGGGCTGTCCATCCACCGGCACCACATCGGTGTGGCCCGACAGCACAATGCCGCCGATTTTTGTCTCACCGTCATGTGCCGGCAGCGTCGCCCAGAGATTGGCTTTTTTGCCGCTGTCGTCATGGCTCAGGTGCGACTCGATGCCGTGCGCCTGCAGCAAGTCCTGTATCCATTCAATGATGGGCAGGTTGCTGTCGCGCGAGACCGAAGCAAAAGCGACTGACTGCTCGATCAGGCTGAGGGCTGCAAGGTCGGCTGCCTGGACGGCTTGAAGGGCGGTAGCGGGAAGGGGTGCGTTCATGGGAATGTCTTTCTGCCGGCAGTGTGGCGCGGCGTGTCAAGGCTAAGGCCCGTTAGCTCAGGCAGGGGGCAACAAAATTTTATACAGGGCATTGGTGCACTGTAAAGCAAGCGGCGCCAAAGCCGGACAAAATATGCCAGCTCCGGTCGCAGACCTTCCCTGTGCCGGCTAATACCTTCCAAAACGAAAGCTCCCATGACCAGCGCCATGTATTCCACCTCGATCCCCGTCTTCAAACAGATGCTGGGTGGCCTCAAGGACGTCTTGCGCAAGGCCGAAGCCCACGCCATCGAAAAGAAAATTGAGCCCGACGCGCTGCTGCTGG
The DNA here is from genome assembly GCA_025362825.1 of Polaromonas sp. Classification (GTDB taxonomy): domain Bacteria; phylum Pseudomonadota; class Gammaproteobacteria; order Burkholderiales; family Burkholderiaceae_C; genus Polaromonas. Next base: position 8,542 of record JANYFF010000028.1, read on the forward strand.
CGCGCCTGTATCCCGACATGTTCCCGCTGCGCCGCCAGGTGCAGGTGGCCAGCGACTTCGCCAAGAGCGTGTCGGCCCGGCTGGCTGGCGTTGAAGTGCCCAAGCTCGACGATACCGAGCTGACGTTTGCCGATCTGCAGGCCCGCATCGACACGGTGCTGACCTTTATTGAAGGCCTCGATGTGGCCCTGTTTGATGAAGCCGCCACGCGCGAGATCGTTACCCAGGCCGGCACACCGAAGGAAAAGCGCTTTACCGGCCAGTCCTACCTGCTCAACTACGGACTGCCGCATTTTTTCTTCCATACCGCTACAAGCTACGGCATCCTGCGGCACTCTGGTATTGAAGTGGGTAAAAAGGACTACATCGGCAGTTATTGAGCCGGTTTTAACTTATTTGAGGGTAAAAATTGCCTGTAGCTGCGGTAAAGCGGTAACTTGTTGCTATTAAAAATATAGCAAACTGATTTTTCCAGCTTCAGGCCATGCGGCCCTTGTTCTCGACAACTGCGCAGCCCGTGATGCGCCAGATGTTGCCTTTTTGCCGCTGCAGGCTGTAGACGGCCAGCCAGGAGTCGCCGCTGGCATCCAGCATCTGCACGCGCTGCAACACCTCGTCGCCCGTGCCTTCAGGCTTGAGAAATGCCGTCGAGGCCGGGCGGTAAACGACAGGGTAGTCGCGGCGCACCATGGCTAAAAAGCTGCTGGCCGAGCCGGCAGCTTCGCGCACATTGGGCGCGGCAAACGAAAATGCCTTGGTCGCATCGTCGCTGGCAAAAGCTGCCAGTTGTGCCTCGATCACGGTGCGCACGCTTTTGGCATCGGCTGCAGTCAAGGGCGCTGCCATGGCAGCCGGCGTGAAAATCTGAAAAACAAGCAACAAGGCCGCCGATGACAGCCATATCCGCGCGGACGCCACGACGTTGAAAAGGGCGTTAAAACTGACGTATGGCTGCTTTTTCATGACGATCCCTCTGTGGCTTTTAACCGTTGGCAGTTGGTAGTTGATTGATCGCGCTTCTGACTGCCCATTAGCGCTTGCACCGGCGCGTTCTAGCATCATGCCCTGATAGTACGCAGCAGTCACCGCCGTGGATGCATGTTGGGGCAACGTCCTACTGGGGGCGGAGCGGCACCACCGATTTTTCGGGGCTTAAGGTGCTACAACCAAAGCTTCGCAACTCGAGATTGAAACCTCACATGATCGGCTCTTCAGCGGCAAATTCGGCGGCCTGGTACGGGCAGCTCGTCAAACCTTTTTTTGCCCCCCCGGCGTGGCTGTTCGGCCCGGTCTGGACGGTGCTTTACGTCATCATCGCCATCAGTTTTGGCTATGTGCTCTGGCAATGCCTGAAGCGGCGCCTGCCCTTCGCCGTGCTGCTGCCTTTCATACTGAATCTGGTGTTCAACGTGGCGTACACCCCCCTCCAGTTCGGGTTGCGCAACAACCTGCTGGCCAGCATTGACATCCTGCTGGTGCTGGGTACGCTGGTCTGGGCGCTGGCCGGCATCCGGCGCCGGGTGCCGTGGGTCGCGATAGTCAACATCCCCTATCTTTTGTGGGTGACGTTTGCCACTGTGCTGCAGCTCAGCATCACCTGGCTGAACCGGGCATAGCCGGATGTGAATGTACGGGCTGTCCGGTCCTTCGACCTAAAATCCGTGGCTGCTTCCACCATCACCAGTCACCATCAGGATCGCCATGACGCTCAGAGTTATTGAAGCCCAGACCGGGGAGAACCCGGTAGCCACCATCATCATCATGCACGGGTTGGGCGCAGACGGGCGCGATTTTGTGCCGATTGCCGAGCAGCTGGACTTGTCCAGCATCGGTCCGGTGCGGTTTTTGTTTCCTTACGCACCGGTGATACCGGTGACGATCAACGGCGGCATGGAAATGCCGGCCTGGTACGACATCATGGCGGCCGACCTTGTCAGGCGCGAGGACGATGCAGGTCTGCGCAAGTCACAGGCCGCGATTGAAGAGCTGATCGCGCATGAGAAGTCGCGCGGTATACCTGCCAGCCGGATTGTTATTGCTGGCTTTTCGCAAGGTTGCGCCATGGCTTTCATGGTCGGTTTGCGCCATGCCGAGGCGCTGGCGGGCATTGTCGGCATGTCGGGATACCTGCCGCTGGCAGCGCTGACAGCCGCCGAACGCAGCCCCTCCAGCCAGAAGGTGCCAGTTTTCATGGGCCATGGCCGGCGCGACGGCGTGGTGGTGCTGGATCGCGCCACCGCTTCGCGCGATGCGCTGCAGGCGCTGGGCTACGCGGTGGAATGGCACGATTACCCGATGGAACATTCGGTGTGTCCCGAGGAAGTTGCAGACCTTGAAGCCTGGCTGCAGCGCGTGCTGGCCTGATTCAGGTGAAAAAGGTAAAAACAGTGGCCGTAGCTCCCGTAAAACGGGAACAGCTTGCTATTAAAAACAGAGCGATGTTCCGCTAAATAAACGAGAAAAGCTACAGCGGCGACGGCTGCGTTTTCTCGTAACCGACCGGGGTCAGGCCTTCGGCGGCTTGCCGGTCCAGCTCGTGATCGCGGATCGCGAAAAGGCGTTCAACGTCCCGTGCCGGGTCGTTGTCGTCAGGCTTTTTCGGGCGCTCTGTACGCTCCATGCGCGGCGCTGCAACCGGTGGGTGTACCTCCGCGGCCACGATCTCGGCCAGCAGCGGTGCGACGACCGGGGTTTTAGCGGGGTCCTGCCAGAAGCTTTTTTCGGGCAATTCGGTATACGGGCAGCTATCGTCCACGTCCAGTTGCCAGGAGATGCCGTGCAGCCATTCTGATGCCCTGGGTTCAAAGCGCTCAATGTCTGTGATCAGGGCGCGCTGGAAGGCGACGGTGTAATTCATCAGGCGGTGGTCCCAGTGTTTGAGCACCAGACGAACATACATGCCGTGGCCGCGTGTGCGGCTGGACACCAGCAGCATGTGGCATTCAATCCATGCCGGCGGAATGCCGCTGCGTCGCAATACATCGCGCAGCAGCACCTGCACCAGCTGGCGCCGTGTGGCGTTTTCGGAGCCGTCTTCAATCGTCGCCGGGTTGTCCCGTTTAGACAGGGGTGTTCGGCTGGAAGGCTGGGGGGGAGCAGCGCGCCCGAATAAGCTGCGGAGATAATTTTTCATTTTTTAGCGTTAAAGGTCGGCCGCATTACCTGCTGAGATAGCAAGACCCGCACATCACTGGAATCAATAATGGTAGAAAACTTACAATTCACTTGTAATATTGCTTACATGTTCGTTGACGCCTGGGGGCAAGTCAAGCAGCTTTGCGCGTCGCGCATGAGTGACACGGCCAGCGTGGTGTCAGGCCTACACCGCTAACCACAGCGCATATGCAAACCATGAACTACTGCACAAAAAGGTAGTTTGAGCCCGCAAGCGCGCTAGCCGGTATCTCCAAGCCTTGCATTCAGGCCGTTTTGCACAACCTCTGACTGTGCTGGAAAGCATGCCTGCGCCAGCGTAAAGGCCGGTCCTGTGATAAGTTCCACCCCATTCAAGAATCTGAGGGAATAAAAAAATGACCAACTTGCAGGTGCCAGCGGCGCAGGTGCACGAGAGGCAAGGCCTGCTGGAAGACCGCGTCAAGGCGCTGTCCCCGGCCCGCATCCAAGGCATGCGCCGCGGTATCGAAAAAGAAAGCCTGCGTGCCCAGCCTGCCGGCGGCCTGGCTCTGACCCCGCACCCGGCCGCGCTGGGGTCAGCCCTGACGCACCCGAGCATCACCACCGACTTCAGCGAATCCCAGATTGAATTGGTGACCGGCGTGCACGCCAGCGTCGAAGCCGCGCTTGAAGAGCTGACGCAGATTCACCAGTTCACCTACCAGGCCATGAAGGCTGTCGGCAATGAAATGCTGTGGGTGTCAAGCATGCCCTGTGGCCTGCCGACCGACGAGACGATTCCGGTGGCGCGTTTCGGGCAATCCAATGTTGGCCGCGCCAAAAGCGTTTACCGCCTCGGGCTGTCGCACCGCTATGGCCGCCGCATGCAGACGATTTCGGGCATTCACTACAACTGGTCCTTGCCTGATGTCAGTAATGAAGAGTACTTTGGACTGATACGCAACTTCCGCCGCCAGGCGTTTTTGCTGCTTTATTTGTTTGGCGCCTCGCCGGCCGTCTGCTCGACTTTTGTGCATGGTCGTGACCATGAGTTGCAAAAGCTTGGCGACTACACCATGCACATGCCGCACGGCACCTCGCTGCGCATGGGGCGGCTGGGTTACCAGAGTGACGCCCAGGCCTCGCTGGCGGTCAGTTACAACAGCCTGGAAGGCTATGGCGAGTCATTAGCCGATGCGCTGACCCGCGCCTACCCGCCTTATGAAAAGGTCGGCATCCGCAACCCCGGCGGTGACTACAACCAGCTGGCCACCACGCTGTTGCAGATTGAAAACGAGTTTTACGGCACCATTCGGCCCAAGCGCGTGATCTTCCAGGGCGAACGCCCGCTGCATGCGCTGCGCGAGCGCGGTGTCGAATACATAGAAGTACGCCTGATGGACCTTGACCCGTTCATCCCGGTCGGCATCACAGCGCAGACCATGCGTTTTCTCGATGTGTTTTTGATGCACTGCCTGCTATCAGACAGTCAGCAGGACAGCCCGGAAGAAATCGCCTCACTGGCGCGTAACCAGCACCGCACGGCAGCGCGGGGCCGCGAGCCCGGCCTGATGTTGGAGCGCGGTGGGCAGCATATTTCACTGGTCGAGTGGGGCACGCAGATCGTCGAAGAATGCGCGCCGATTGCGGCCGCACTGGATGCCGTGCATGGTGGCAATCACCACCGCGATGCACTGGCTGCGGCCAGCCTCGGTCTGGCTGATCCGACTACCTTGCCATCGGCTCGGGTGCTGGCGGCGATTGAAACAGAGTTCGACAACTCCTTCGTCAACTTTGTGCGCGCTCAGTCCGCCAAAACCAGCGCGACGCTGCAAGAATTGCCTTTTTCGCTGGAGTTGCAGACCAAATTCAACAAACTGACGCTCGCGTCGGTGCTGGCCCAGGAAAAGATCGAAAAAGCCGACACCATGCCGTTTGAGGTCTACCGCGAGCAATACGTATCGCCCGACCGGCTGGGTATGGGCAAACGCCACGCCGTCACGACTTGATGACCCTTTTGGGCTGGTTTGGGGGTCAAATAGCCCCGCTGCCCTTGTAAGACGGGCCCGACTAGCTATGTAATTGATAGCGATGTGCCTGTCTGCAGGGCCGCGGTGGCATCTTCGATCCAGTAATTCACCGCGCCGTAATAGCCTTCCCAGACACAGCCGTTGCAGCCGCGGCCACAACAGGTGAGCGGTTCAGGTGGCGGCGCGCGCAGGGCCAGCTGCTGGTCAAAGGCTTGCTGCTGCAGCGCGGCTATTTGCGCCTTGGCAGCTTCGCGTCCGGCGAGCTGGCCTGACATGATTGGTTCAGGCTCGGGCCGCCATGCGCCGGCGGGCAAATAGGCCCACAAACGCAATGCCGAGCACCAGCGCAAACCAGCCGACCAGCGAAGATTTGGCAACGATACCCTGCATGCCGGGCGAGCTGATGAAGTGGGGTGACACCAGCACGCCCAGACCGATCAGGATGCAGAGGATGCCCTTGATGGCCAACTCGTTGTTGGTTTTGCTTCGGGTTGTGGCGTTGTCGGGTTTCTGGGTTGGGGCGCTCGGTAAAGGCATGGCGATCTCGGGAAGGCGGCTGGTGGAAGAAAGAGCGCAGGGTTTTCACGCTTGGTACGCCATTTTCCTTTATTGCCTTGCCGGCTGGCCAAACCGCAGCCCTGCGGGCTCCGTGGGTATCAGCAACTGCCTGCAGGCATTGGCCGATGGTGCCGGCGGGTGGGCGCCACCAAAAAGGGGACAATCGGGCCCTGCTTGCAGGCTGACGCACATCGCGGAAAGGGCCGTTGCCAGGCGCCTGCGCACGAAAGACACGTTATTCATGGCCATCCAGTGGTTCCCCGGTCACATGTACCTGACCCAAAAGGCCATCACCGAGCGCATCAAGGAAATTGATGTGGTCATCGAGCTGCTGGACGCGCGCCTGCCGGGCTCCAGTGCCAACCCCAAGCTGGCAGAACTCACATCGTCGCGCCCGACGCTCAAGGTTCTGAACAAGCAGGACCTGGCCGACCCGGCCTGTACCGCGCTCTGGCTGGAGCACTACAACAGCCTGCCCAACACGCGTGCCATTGAGCTCGATGCCAGCGAAACCGCGCCAGCGCGCCGCCTGGTCGATGCCTGCCATGTGCTGGCACCCTTGCGCGGCACCATGGTCAAACCAATGCGCGTGCTGATTTGCGGTATTCCCAACGTCGGCAAATCAACGCTGATCAACACCTTGACCGGCAAGCGCGCGGCCAAGACCGGCGACGAGGCCGGCGTGACCAAGCTGGAGCAGCGCATCGTGCTGGCCGACGGTTTTTACTTGTGGGACACACCCGGCATGCTGTGGCCGCGCATCATCGTTGCCAAAAGCGGCTACAACCTTGCGGCCAGCGGTGCAGTGGGCCGCAATGCCTTCGATGAGGAAGAAGTCGCACTCGAACTTCTGCATTACCTGATCAAACGTTACCCGGCTTTGCTGGAATCGCGTTACAAGGTGGAGATCACGCCGGAGTCCACCGACGAAGAAGTGCTCGAGGACATAGGCCGCAAGCGCGGTGCGGTGCTGACCAAGGGCCGCGTCAACCTGCAGAAGGCCGCCGAAATCGTAATTTATGAATTCCGTGCTGCGACGCTCGGCCGCGTCACGCTGGAAACCCCGGCAGAATTTGCCACCTGGTTGGCCGAGGGCGAGTTGCTCGATGCAGAGCGGCAGATCAAGAAAGACTCGATCGAGACCAACCGCCTGATCAAGTTCAAGAAAATTCCCCGTCCTGACAAACGCACAGCGGCCAACAAGCCGGACAAGAGTTAGGTGAAGTTTGCGCGGCTGGCCTTAATGGTGCGCAGGTATCAGTTTTTGTACCAGCGGATGCAGCACTTTTTTGCGGGCGGCGATCGCAAAAAAATGCTCTTCAACCCCTTCGCAGGTGCCCACGCGCCTGACGTTGTAGCGGGCACTCAGGTCATCGTGCACAAGTTCTGCCGCCAGGAAAACACCCATGCCCGCAGCGGCAAAGGTTTTAAGCAAGGCACTGTCTTCAAACTCCCCCACCACGTTGGGCCTCACGCCAACACGCTCGAACCACTGGTCAATGCGCAGCCTGACCGCGGCATGGGCTGTGGGCAGCAGCACGGGTACCGTAGCCAGCGATTTGGGAAATCCCTTGCGTGCCGCCGCTGCCAGCGCCGGCGGTGCGTACCAGGCCAGCCTGGACGACCCCAGTGAATGGCTGTACAGCTTGAGGTTGGGGTTGTTGGGCGCCACCCGGTCGGCCAGCACCACGTCCAGGCGATGCAGCGCCAGGTCGCCCAGCAGGTCATCAAATTCGTCCTCATGGCAGATCAGGCGTAGATTGGGGGTGTCCATCACGGGCTGTATGAGCTTCCGGACGGCGAGCTTTGACAGACCTTCCGATATGCCAACAGCCAGTCGCACCGACGGCACGCCTAGGGCATCGCGCACGACTTCGGGCAGCTTTTCCCCAAGCTGAAAAATCAGCTCCGCCTGGTGCATGGCCGCCACGCCAGCATCCGTAAGCGCCACGCCGCGCCCTACGGGCCTGAGCAACTCGTGGCCCAGGGACTTTTCAAGCTCGCGCACTTGCGTGCTGACGGTTTGAACGGCCATGCCAAGCCTGTCAGCGGCCCGGGCCATGCCGCCTTCCTTGGCGACCACCCAGAAGTAATACAGATGCCGATAGCTGAAAGGGGTGTTCATGGGTTTTTACGACGTAGCGTGTTAAACATTCAGTTTTTTAAGAAGTGTTTGTTCTTTATTATCTTCTTTATAAGAATTGATTAGGCGCCTATTCTTGCCGTTCGAGCAATCCATTTACCCCAACCGAAAGGCACGCCATGCAAGTCATCTTTGAATCCCCAGATCCTGAAGGCGCACAACTGCGCACCCTGACCACGCGTCGCGTGCGCAAGGTGCTCAAGCGACTGTCCTGGCTGGCTCCACGCGTCCGGGTGCATATGTCCGATGTCAACGGCCCGCGCGGCGGCATAGACAAGCGCTGCCAGGTAGAGGTGATGTCCAGCATGGCTGGCCCGGTAGTTGTTACGTCCATGGCGCGCGACTGGCGCTCTGCGCTGCAAAGCGCGCTTGCCAGGGTCGCACGTACGCTGCTGCACAACTGGCAACGCAGCCGTACGCAGCGGCGCATGCCCCTGCTTGTCGCGGCTCTTTGAGGCGAATTTTCAAGCAGCATTTTCACACCGCCCGTTATTCAGATACATCACGGCAACATCAGGAGAAAACCCCATGACCCCGCTTCAAACCTCACCTTTACCGCAGGGCCAGTCAGCCGCATCAAGCCCGCTACAAACCTTGCCGACCAATGCCAGCCGCGTGCTGCGCAACACCTACGCACTGCTCTCAATGACGCTGCTGTTCAGTGCCGCGATGGCGGCCCTGAGCATGACTTTCAGCTTGCCAGCACCCGGCATTGTCATCACGCTGGCGGGCTACTTTGGTTTGCTGTTTGCCGTGTACAAACTTAAAAACAGCGTCTGGGCATTGCCGGCAGTGTTTGGCCTGACCGGTTTTATGGGATACACCCTCGGCCCCATGCTGGCCAAAACACTGGCCATGCCCGGCGGCAGCCAGACCATCATGCTGGCCCTGGCTGCAACAGGCGCCACGTTTTTAGCCCTGTCGGCTTACGTGCTGAAGACCAAACGCGACTTCAGCTTCATGGGTGGTTTTTTGTTCGCCGGTATGGTGATTGCCGTTTTGGCCGGCCTGGGCGCCATGTTCTTTCAGATTCCAGCACTGGGTCTGGCAGTATCGGCCATGGTGGCCCTGCTGTCAGCAGGCTTGATCCTGTTTGAGACCAGCAACATCGTCAATGGCGGAGAAGACAACTACGTACTGGCTACCGTGAGCCTGTATGTCTCGATTTTCAACCTGTTCTCAAGCCTGCTGAGTCTATTCGGCTTCGGCAACTCCGATTGATATCCCGATTGACGACCCCTTTTTATTTCTGGAGAAAACAATGAAATGTCCCGTTTGCCCCGATGCCACTTTGGCAATGATGGATCGCCAGGGTGTTGAGATTGATTACTGCCCCCAATGCCGTGGCGTGTGGCTTGACCGCGGAGAGCTGGACAAGCTGATCGAACTTGCGGCAGGGCAGCAGCCAGTTCGCCAGGCCGCGACTGTGCAGCGGCCGGATTTTGTGGATTCTGACGGCTACGGCTCGCGAGCCCCGCATGGAAACTACGGGTCGCATGGTTATAAGCCTCAGCGTAAAAAATCATGGCTGAACGAGATTTTCGACTGATATTTTTATAACTACCCGCAGCCAACTACGGGGCGATGGTGTTCTGTGCCGTCGCCATCTCGCCCCGTACAAAATCCATAAACACGGTAGCCACGCGCGGCAGGCGGCGATCCTGTCGCCATACCACCTGCCAGCTGCGTTTGATGGGCAGGCCTGCCACTGACAATACACTCAGGCCGTCACGCGCCGGGTCAACCGCAATCGCGTGTCTTGACATGATGGCCAGGCCCAGCCCGGCGGCTACCGCATGTTTGACAGCCTCGTTGCTGCCCAGTGTCATGCGGATGCGCGGCGCTATGCGGTGCGACGCCAAAAACTCAAGCGTGGCCTGCCGCGTGCCGGAGCCCGCCTCGCGCATCAGCAAATCAACGCCAGCCAGCTGTTTTAGCGGGATTTTCTTTTTATCTGACCACGGGTGACCGAGTGGTCCTGCCAGCACCAAAGGGTTGTCCATCATTGCAAGGCTGCTTAAGGCCAGGTGCTGTGGCGGCATCATCATGACCGCCAGGTCGTCCTGGTTTTGTTCGAGGCGACGTATCACGGTGTCGCGGTTTTCAATGGCCAGGTCAACCTCAATGCCGGGGTAGGCTGCCAAAAAAGGCTTGAGCCACTGGGCCAGAAAATACTCTGTGGTTGTAACGCCCGCAATACGCAAGGAGCCGCGCAGCAGGCCCTGCATGTCTGCCATGCCTTCTTCAAACTCATGCCAGTGACCAAACATGAGCGTCACGGTTTGCATGAGCGCACGACCGGCGTCGGTTAGCTGAACGCCCCGGCCCGCTGGTGCAAGCAGCGCTGTACCCAGCGATTCGCTAAGTTCACGCAACTGGGTGGACACCGTGGGTTGCGTCAGGTGCAGCGCATTTGCGGCGCGGGTTACACCACCCAGCCTTGCTACTGCCTCAAAACTGCGGAGCTGGGCAAAACTGGCTCGAGGTGCGACTAGGGCTTGCATTCAAATACATTCGATTAAGTCAATATAAATCATCTTAATTGATAATTAGACGCCAATGTTTTGATAAAACACACTATTGATCAAACCGTATATCTCTGATCTTTCACCAGTCCATCAAGCAAGTGTTTTTATGCAAAGTTTTCTTGATCCCGCCATTTTGTTTTTTGTGTTGGGCATCAGCGCTGGCGCGTTGAGGTCCAACCTTGAAGTGCCGCCTCCAATCTCGCGCTTTTTGTCTTTGTATTTACTGATGGCGCTGGGCCTCAAAGGCGGTTTTGCGCTGGCCAAATCCGGGTTGACGGCTGAGGTGGCCATCAGCCTGATCTGTGCGCTGCTGCTGGCGGTGGTGGTGCCGCTTGCGGCTTATGCCTTGTTGCGCCGGTTTTTAAATGGCTACGACGCTGCTGCCGTGGCTGCCACTTATGGCTCAGTCAGTGCCGTTACCTTTATCACGACGGTGCAGTATCTTGATAACCAGGGCATTGCTTTTGGTGGGCACATGGCCGCAGCCATGGCGCTAATGGAGTCGCCTGCAATTGTGCTGGCGGTATTGCTTGCCAATCTGCAGCGCAAGCGCGACGCGCGTGCCAGCGGCTTGCCGGGGACGGGCATGTCGTTGAGGCATCTGCTTCGTGAGTCGTTGACCGACGGCACGCCCCTGCTCCTGATGGGTGCCATGTTGATAGGCATGCTGACCGGCGACGCCGGGAAAGTCGCCATGCAGCCTTTCACGGGTGATCTTTTCAAAGGCATGCTGGCCTTCTTTCTACTAGACATGGGTCTGCTGGCCGCGCGAAACGTGGGTGCTCTTAGAGGCAAGTCGGCGTGGCTTCTGGTTTATGCGGTTGTTGGGCCATTGCTTCATGCAGGCCTGGCCTTGCTGTTGGGCAAGGCATTTGGCATGTCGCCGGGCAACACCATACTGCTGATGGTGCTGGCGGGCAGTGCGTCATACATCGCGGTACCTGCAGTTGTCCGCCAGGCGATACCCGAGGCTAACCCATCGCTTTACTTCGGCATGTCGCTGGGGCTGACGTTTCCTTTTAACATTCTGTTGGGCATTCCGCTTTATGCGCTGATGGCACAGCGCTGGCTGCAATAGCCATGCTAAAACGGCTTGTCGCAAGGGGGACGAGTTTGACGTCTCGCTGCACCACCCGCACCGTATGATTTTTCTTTTCTCCACGAAGGAATGCTGTGCACAACACGTTTGAAGGCAAGACCGCGCTGGTGACCGGCGGCGGTGGCGGCATAGGGCGCGCCAGCGCACTGGCCTTTGCGCGGGCCGGCGCCAAGGTCGCGGTAGTCGATATTTCTGAAGCCGCCGGAAATGAGACCGTGGCGCTGATAAAGGCTGCTGGTGGCGAGGCACTTTTCATCCGGGCCGACATTACCAGAGCCGCAGAAGTTGAAGCCATGGTCGCGGCCACCGTGCAGTCTTTTGGCCGCCTCGACTGCGCCTTCAACAATGCTGGCATTGAAGAAGAACACATGCGCCTGGCGGAATGCAGCGAAGAGACTTTTGACCGCATCATGGCCGTCAACGTCAAGGGGGTCTGGCTGTGCATGAAGTACCAGCTCGCGCAGATGATGCAGCAGGGCGGCGGCGCCATCGTCAATACCGCATCGGTCGCCGGCCTGGTCGGTGCACCCAAGATGTCGGCCTACAGCGGCAGCAAACATGCGGTGCTGGGCCTGACCAAATCTGCAGCGCTCGAATATGGCCGCAAGGGCATTCGCGTCAACGCCGTTTGCCCCGGCGTGATCCGCACTGCGATGTATGACCGCGCCGTGCTGGCTGACCCGAAAGTCGCGCCAGCCGTGGCCCAGCTGCACCCGATAGGCCGCATAGGCGAGGCAGAAGAAGTCGCCGCCGTCGTGCTGTGGCTGTGCTCAGACGCTGCATCGTTTGTGACCGGTCACGCACATACGGTGGACGGTGGCATGACGGCTGTTTAGCCTTTTGAATATGGTTTTCGGATTAAAAAGTGCCCGAAGCCCCCGTGTTATGTACATTAATTGCTATTTAATTCATAGCGAATAGTGTTTTCAGATCTGGCGAAGCAAAAAAAGAGCGCCGGTGAGGCGCTCTTTTCACTGGCTGGGGTGGCGAGTTACTTCACCGTGTCAAACGCCTTGCGGGCTTCAACGTGGCAGAAAGGCGGCTCGTAGCTGCCGTGGTAGTTGCCATAGTAAGTTGCCGGGCTGCTGGTCAGCACTGCGCCGTAGACGGCCTGAACGCTTGGGTCCACATCGACGGTGCTCACATTGGTCAGCTTTCGGCTGTCAAAGTCGGCTTTCATGACAGTCTGGTGCAGGGCAGGTGGTACGGTGGGGTCACCCGCGCCGCCGCACAACAGCAACTTGGATTTTGGATTCCACCCCAGGATGTCATTTTTCTTGCCGGCAAGATACAGGGCATTGGAGTCATTGGTTTGGGTGTCGGTGATGAAGGCCGGCCTGAACAGTGCGTCACGTGCTTGGGCTGGTGTTTCGCCGTTGATGCCGGGAAGCTTTCCGCTGGTCACCAGCGTGGTGTAGTTCAGGGTCGGGCTTGGTAGCAAGCTCTCAATACCATCTGCGTACGGCGCTTTGAACACGGTGTTGACATCGCTGTAGATGTTGCCGTAAACCTTTTGCCATGCCGTGATCAGGTAAGGAACAAAAAACTGGTAGCCAGCGATTGCATTGGTGGTCTTGAAGGAGCCAGACAGGTTATATGGTCCGGCCAGATGTGCGCCCGCCACTACATTGATCTCGCTGGCGTTGTCGCGCTCAATGGCGCGGTGGGCTGCCATGGACGAATGCCCGCCCTGCGAGTAGCCAGTCAGCATCACCTTGCCAGACAGCGATGCGCTCAATGTGGCTGCAGCCTTGCGTGCGGCGCGTATGGAGTCGATGACTGACGAAGCCTCTGAATCCGCATGCAGGTAGGGGTGGTAGCTGTAGGCTGATTTGGCAAAGCCCAGATAGTCGGTGGCAACCACGGCGTAGCCTTGCGCGGCATACATGGCTGCCAAAAGAAAGGTTTCAGAATCGCCCGGGTTGGCCAGCGTGCGGGTTTTCTGCACGTCGGTACCTTTGGCATACGCCACCAGACCAGCGGCCGCGGTACAGGCAGCAGCACTGCCGGAGGGGATCAGCATCACACCGGAGGCGTTGGTTTTTTCTCCCTTCACCCCCACCGTGCTGTAGTTGAGTGAAACAACTTTTACGTCGCATTTGGCTGCGCCTGACAGCCCTATCAAGCCGCTGGAGGTGGTTCCACCATCAATTTGCGCGGCTGTCAGGGTAGCCAATACAACGGCGGCATCAACCAGTGAACCCCGGTCAAGCGCGGCGGCAAGCGACACACCCGAAATAGCACCCAGACGCAAGTCATCGAGTTTTTTCCCGGTGGCCAATAGTTTGGCGGCCAGGTTGTCAAGCACCTTGTCGTCGGCATCGCCAACCTTGAAGACGCCGGTCAGTGGATCGCCTGACGGCGCACTGCCGGCCAGCGCAATGATTTCTGCCTTGACATAAGCTTTGGCCGCATCAAGGCCTGCGCGGATCGATGCGCCTTTTGTAGCATCGAAACTGGCAAACGCAGCGGCAGAGTCCGAACCCAGCGCCCGGCTGATCACCAGGTCGGTCAAGGGCGTGATGTTGATGCGGCCCGTGGCGTCGGCAAAGCCGTGAAGAAAGCCCGTGCCGTTGGCGACTTGCACCATGCAGGGTGCTGTCTGGCCACCTGTGAGGTCGAGGGAAAAGCTGCCGTCTGCGGCGGTTTTGCCTGTCACTGCTGCGCCGCTTGCGCACTTGGCCGTCAACGCGGCATTGGCAATGGCTGCGCCAGTTGCCGCGAGGCCGGTAATGCTTGCATTGGTGGCAGGCGTTGTCGTGCTTACCGAGCCGCCCCCGCCGCAGGCGACGAGGATGGAAGCGGCGCCCAGCGCGGCCAGTTTGAACCTGATTTGTCTCATGTGTGTCTCCGGGTTTAAAAAAGAACGACCGTTCTATTCTTGGAAAAATGATATTAAACCCGTGCCGAAAATGAAGTTACGGGGTAAATACCGAGCACGTCCGGTACGAACCCGATTGGCGCTGCTCCAAGTCGCGTTTGCGACTTGGAGCCTGAGCCGCGGCTTTTGGCAAGCGGCTTGAGAGACCGCGGCCAGCAGGTCTCAGGCGGCGCGCAGCAGGCCATCTAGCCTGACATCCCAAGCTGCCCCGGGCAGCACGGAGGCCAGCGCAGAGTCGGGCAGGCCGAAGGTGCCGCGCAGCACCTGCGCCAGTACGGCGCGGTAGTCGTGGTGTGCGGGCAGGTCGCGCGCCTCATTGAGGTTGCCGCGCGCCAGGCCAGTCCACTGGCCATGCCAGCGGCCACCATTGACGTGGCTGCCTATCAGCCACAGCGCATTGCCAAAGCCGTGGTCGGTGCCCCGGGTGCCGTTTTCTGCACTGGTGCGGCCAAACTCGCTCATAACAATCACCACATCACCGGGCTCTGAAAAGTCTTGCCGCAGTTGCGCGATGGCACGGCCCAGGTTGCCCAGGTTGTTGGCCAGCTGGCCGCTGGCGTTGCCCTGGTTGGCGTGGGTGTCCCAGCCGCCGGCCGATAAAAAACCAATGGCCAGGCTGCGGTCGCTGCGCATCAGGGTGCCCAGGTGCTGTGCGTCTAGTTGCAGTCCGACCGGGTCTGCTGCGCCATTGCTGGCAGCACGCATTTGTGCATTTTGCGCCTGGGCGTTGGCCGGGGTGCCGTCGCGGTCGAGTTTGCGGTTCATGGATTGTTCGGCAGCGCGGGTGTTTTCACGCATGGCGGTGCTGCGGCGGTCGTCGGCACCCATTTTTTCAGTCGTGAGTTCTTGCGCACTTTGCAGGCGACTGCCCGCACCCTGGCGAAAGGCTTCGCTGAGCTTGTCATTGCCAGCGTACAGGTCCATCAGGGCTTGCCGGGTTTTCTCGTTTGCCAGCACGCCTGTGCGTTCGGCGGCCTGGCCGCGTGGAATGAGCTTGACTTTGGCCTCGCCAGCCAGAATGGCAGGGTTGGCCTCACCGACGCCCATCGCGGTGGGCGTGGTGTCTAGCGCGGCCAGCTTGTTAAGCCAGCCCGACGCAGCGCTGGTTTTGCCGCTTTGCGCAATCTCCATCTGGTACTGCGCATCAAAGTGCGAGCGGTTCGGCGCGGGCAGGCCCGCAGCGGGCACAAAGCCCAGCACGCCCTGTTGCCACAGCGGCATCAGCGGCGCCAGGGCCGGGTGCAGGGCAAAGGTGTTGTCGAGTTTGATCGCCGTCTGCGCACTGCCGTCTGGTGCTGCAATGGCGATGTTGGGCCGCATGGCGTAATAGTCAGCATCGGCGTAGGGCACAAAGGCTGACAGGCCGTCATACGCGCCGCGCAAAAATACCACCACCAGTCGTCCCTGGCCGAGTCGTCTGGCCCCCTGCGGTGCGGCCTGCGCCCAGACGCTGGGCAGGGCAGAGGCGCCAAGCGCCAGGCCGATGCCCAGGGCCTGCAGCAGCTGGCGGCGTGAAAAATCGGGTGGGTTGTGGGCAGATGGCATGGTCAATCTCCTGGTGCGACTGGTCGGGCTATTTGTTCATGAAGTCGGGGCTGGCCAACATCAGGCCAGTGCGCACACCCGGGGCTTCGCGGGCAATGCGTTCGCGGCTGGCGGCGCTTAAAAAAGCTTGCAGATACGTCGGCTCGGCGATGCGCCCACCCAGTGTCACGGCATAGTCAGCGCGGCGCGTCAGGGCCTCTGGGGCGAGCCAGGTGGCGGCGTCGGTTTTGTAGCCATCGGGGGTTTGCCAGCCGTGCATGGGCTGGCCAGCCTGTGCGAGAAAGCCCAGCGTCAGCGCGATCTCGCGGCGCTCTTTGGCCCCGCCGCCTGCGGTCAGGGCCGAGCAGGCAAAGTCAAGCGGTGTCTTGAACAGGGTGTTGTCGGCGCGCCAGAAATCGGGCGAGTTCACCAGCGCTTTC
>JANYFF010000030.1 GCA_025362825.1 Polaromonas sp.
GGTCGATGCCAAACACGCCGCCACCCAGCTCAATGACCGTCAGGAGGCGCGCCGCCAGATTGGTTTCGCAGACCAGATTTTTATCAGCAAGACGGATCTGGTGGCAGCAGAGGAAGTTGATGCGCTGATGCACCGGCTCAAGCACATGAACCCGCGGGCGCCGCAGAAAGCCGTGCATTTTGGCGAAGTGGCGATCAAGGACGTGTTCGACCTGCGCGGCTTCAACCTCAACGCCAAGCTCGACATTGACCCAGACTTCCTCAAGGAAGAAGACCATTCCGGCCACGACCATGCCGCGCATGACCACGAGCATGGCGAGAATTGCGACCATCCATCCCATTCCGGGGAAGGCAAGGGCCATCACCACCATCATGACGACGATGTGAAAAGCTTTGTTTTCCGTTCTGAAAAAGCTTTCAGCCCGGCCAAGCTGGAAGACTTCCTGGGCGCCATCGTGAATATCTATGGCCCGCGGATGCTGCGCTACAAGGGAGTGCTGAACATGGAAGGTACCGAACGCAAGGTTATTTTCCAGGGCGTCCACCAGTTGATGGGCAGCGATCTTGGGCCGGCTTGGGCGGCTGGCGAAAAGAAGGTCAGCAAAATGGTCTTCATCGGCATAGACCTGCCCAAAGATATTTTTCTGCAGGGTCTGGAGCAGTGCCTGGTTTGAGTTAGTCTGTCCGCACCTTGTGCAAAAAGTGCTAAAAAGTGTGGTGGTGCCTTATGTTTGTATCGATTCCCCAACGGTTTGATGCCTGGCCGTCCCAGCGCTTGGCTGAGCCGCTACAATCGCGCGCCGAGCGAAATACCCGGGCAGCCTTTTCGTCAGATTCGGCGACGGCTCGTTCAGGTGCGTGTCCAGAGGCGGCTTCCAGAGGAGACATACGGTGAAAGCACAAGAGAAAAAATCGAAGACGATTGCGATGGCAGCGTCAAAAGTGGCCGTCAAGGCGAAAGCTGTTGTGAAAACTGCTACGAAAACCCCCGCCAAAGTTCCAGTGAAACTGCCAGCCAAAGCCGCCAAATTGCCCGTCAAGGGAAAAGTCGTCTCCAAGCCTGTAACCAGCAAGAAGCCGGCCGCCAACGCAGTTGCCAAGCCGGTACCTGTCAAGGCAGCAAGCGTAAAAAGCAAGCCCATGGTCAAGACATCTGCGGTCAAGCCGCAAGCCAAACCGGGCGCGAAGGCAAGCCCTGACAAAAAGGGCGCTGCGGCCCAACCCACCACCAGGAAAACCATCAAGACACCTCCCCCACTGCAGGCCAAGCCAGCTGCGAAAGCAGTGAAAGCCCCCAAGGCAGCCACGGCGCCCGCAACAGCAAAAGCAAGCCCGCCCGCCAAGTCCGCCGCTGCCGCGCCTGCCGCCAAAAAACCGGTCCAGCCTGTGATGGCGCCGGCCCCTTTACCTACACCGCGTCCCCCTTTAAAAACAATGCTTATTCCTGCGCCGCCGGCGCTTAAGCCCGGCCGAAGAAGTTCTGCCCGTGCTCTCTCCCAAATGCCTCCGCCCGCGCCCATGGTGCCTACCCATGCGCCTGACGCAGCCAAAGCCAGCTACTCAATAATGACCGAACGTGTTATCGCACCGCCGCCCCACGTAGCTGCCAAAAAAGACCCCAAACTTGCCAACAACTGGAAAACCACAGCTGCGGACGTCCTGACGGACGACGAGGTCAAGGCCATGCCGGATGCTGAGTACATGAATGAAAAGCAGATGGCTTTCTTTCGTCACAAGCTGTCCATCCTCAAGCAGGACATCCACAACAGCGCCGGCGAAACGACTGAGCACCTGCGTGAAGACACGGTGGTCGTGCCTGACCCCGCCGACCGGGCCACGATTGAAGAAGAGCATGCGCTAGAGCTGCGCACCCGTGACCGGGAACGCAAATTGCTCAAGAAGATTGAGCAATCGATTGCGCGGATTGACTCCGGTGACTATGGCTATTGCGACGAAACCGGTGAACCCATCGGTGTGGGTCGGTTGATTGCCCGACCGACCGCCAATTTGTCACTGGAAGCGCAGCAACGACGTGAGCTCAAGCAAAAAATGTTTGGCGATTAAAGCCAGGCATGTGCCTTAACGGCTTGTAAAACTCATCTATGTCCAAAGAAGACGCGTCATCGGGTTTACTCTCCAAGGTGGTGAAGTTTGTCCGCAATCCTGCGACAAGCTGGTCTGATCTGGATAACAAGGAAACCGATCGCGATGAGGCCTTGAGCAAGCAACTGCTCAAGGAAATGATCGAGCGCAAGCGCCGCAACGATTTCGTGCGCAAGCGTGAATTCGACATGCTGCGCAAGATCCGAAAACGGGAAGCGACTGTCGGGCAGGACCCGGCAGCGCGGCCATCATTCTTCCAGAGCAGTATGCCGTCCAAGCCGGACGACCGTGCCAACACGCTCAAGAAGATCGACGAAATCGAAGCCCAGATGTCCATGCAGTGGTGGAAAACCAAGCATGGAGTCTCATCCGTCGATTCGATGGACACGTCCACGTTTCCGCCCAGCCGTGCATTGCCACCAGCCACTGCGCCACCTGACAGCGCACCGTTCCTGGCCAATGCCCTGCCTGCCGGTTATGCAAGCACGGAGCCGGGTGGACTCCAGGCGGCGAGCGAAGCGGCGGCAAGAAGAGCTGCAAGTGCGATCCAGCCTGCGTCCCGCCCGGCCGCTGCCGCCCCCTCGCCCGCGCAGCCCGTTCCTTACCGCGCCATGGTTGCAAACACCCAGGCGCCGGTTGCCCGTATCGGCGGGCTGTCGGGCGTGGTTGGCAATTACGATAATGCCCCTACAGGTTTTTCGCTCACCAATATGATGGCTGTAGAGGTGGCGGAAGTCGCCCACGACGCGGAGCTGGAAGAAGCGTCCATCCGATTTGCTAATGGGGATGATGCCGGCGCAGAAGCCGGTTTGCTGGATATCCTGGCGCCCTCCGGTTCGCGGGTGGGACACGCAGAAACCTGGATGGCGCTTTTTGATTTTTACCGTGCCACTGGCCAGCAAAACAAATTCGAAAACTCGGCCATACAGTTCGTGCAGCGTTTTGACCGCTCTGCGCCGCAGTGGTTTTCCATGCCTGAAATGGTCAAGCAATTGGCTGCACCTGTGGGTAGTCAGCCGCGGGGTAGTGGCCCGTCGGCGGACTGGATTTGCCCATCGGTGGTGGGCACTCAGACCATCGCAGCCCTCAAAGTCGCCTTGGCAAAGACGCCCATGCCCTGGCGTCTGGACTGGACGAACCTGAAGACCATCGAGCTCGCCGCGGTTGAGCCGCTGTGCAATGTTTTCAACAGCTGGTCTGCACAACCTGGGCAACTGCGGTTTATAGGCGATGCACAATTGCAGCAGGTGCTGCAAAAGGCCACGCCATCAAACCAGCGTGAAACGCCACAGCCATGGTGGCAATTGCGCATGGCAGCCTTGCGTGTGACCCACAGGCCTGACGAATTTGAACTCGCTGCGCTGGATTTCTGCGTGACGTATGAAGTGTCGCCTCCTGCCTGGGAGAGCGCCCGTTGTGACTACAAGGCACTGGATCCGGACGGTGGTGCTCCCCAGACCTATATTGGTGACGTCTACCGTGATTCCGTTCATTCCGGGCTCAGTTTGATAGATGGCGATACCCACATGGATGCCATGAGCTCGCAATTGGGCAACATGTACTCTGTGGAACTGGCTGGACAGATACAGGGCGACGCGGTAGGGGTGCTCGACCAGCTGGAAGCTAAGCTCATGGGCGCCGATATCATGGTGATTTCCTGCGCCAAGCTGATAAGGGTGGATTTTTCAGCGGCAGGCACTCTGCTGAACTGGGTGTCAGCCCGCCAGGCAGAGAATCGCGCAGTGCAATTCTCGGAGGTCAACCGGCTGGTTGCGGCGTTTTTCAATGTTATCGGCATTACTGAGCATGCCCAGATATTCACCCGCATCGACTAAACGGGTGTGGTTGCCGCAATAGCAACCAGCAAACCGGCGTCCAGTGAAGCCTTTGACTGCTTGCACTGGCAGCGGCGAAAGCACAGGCCATCCTGAAGCAGCCCGCAAGGAACCCCGCGTTCAAATACGTTTCGCAGCGGTTACCTGCTTAAAGCAACACTTTCACTGACTGTGCTAAGTGCTTAATCTAGAACGAAATTTAAACTTTCAGAGCATACGAAGACAGCTCTAAGTCCTTGATTTCATTGAAAAAATTTGTTTCAAACTACTTGCGTCGCGAATCTTTCCTGATAAAGTGGTAGAAAGTGCAATTTAGTGGTGAAAAGTGCTTTCTAAAGGTTTTAAGCTGTGTTTCAAGGCGCGTCGTTTGTAGCTCTCGATACCAAGGGTCGGCTGTCTGTGCCGACCCGGCATCGTGACGTGCTCAG
>JANYFF010000075.1 GCA_025362825.1 Polaromonas sp.
CCATCGTCGAGCCGCGCGAATTGCTGATCGTTGACGAGCCCAGCAAAGGGCTGGCACCCGCCATCATCAACAACATGATCGATGCCTTTGCCCAGCTCAAGGCCAGGGGCACGACGATATTGCTGGTCGAACAAAACATCAATTTTGCAAAGCGCCTTGGTGACCGTGTGGCGGTGATGGACAACGGGCGGGTGGTACATGCCGGGTCTATGAAAGACCTGGCTGCGGACGAAGAAATGCAGCGCGCGCTGCTGGGGCTGGCGATATGAAAAAACCTGATATTGACTGGCAGCCTCTGTTGCTTGTGCCTGTACTGGCCATCGGGGTCATTCCCTTCATTGGCTCGACATCTACCTGGCTAACTTTGACCGTCGCAGGCTTGGCCATGGGCATGATTATTTTCATCATCGCTTCGGGGTTGACACTGGTCTTCGGGCTGATGGACGTGCTCAATTTTGGGCATGGTGTTTTCATCGCGCTTGGCGCTTTTGTGGCCACGACAGTGCTCGGCCTGATGGGCGACTGGACCGGTTCGCCCGATATATGGCGCAACCTGGTGGCGGTATTCCCGGCGATGCTGGTGGCGATGGCTGTCTCGGGTGCGCTGGGCCTGGCCTTTGAGCGTTTCATCATCCGGCCGGTGTACGGTAACCACCTCAAGCAGATCCTGATCACCATGGGCGGCATGATCATCGGCGAAGAGCTGATCAAGGTTATCTGGGGTCCGGCGCAAATTGCGCTGCCCCTGCCCGAGGGCCTGCGCGGCGCGGTGTTGCTGGGCGATGCCGCGATTGAAAAATACAGGCTGCTGGCCGTGGCGGTCGGACTGCTCGTGTTCATGGCGCTGGCCTGGATATTGAGCCGCACCAAGATAGGCCTGCTGATTCGCGGCGGCGTGCAGGACCGCGAGATGGTTGAGTCGCTTGGTTATCGCATCCGTCGCCTGTTTGTCGGCGTCTTTGTGGTGGGCAGTGCGCTTGCCGGCCTGGGTGGCGTGATGTGGGGCCTGTACCAGCAGAACGTGATTCCGCAAATTGGCGCGCAGGTCAATGTGCTGATTTTCATCGTGATCATCATTGGCGGCTTGGGCTCGACCGGCGGTGCCCTGATTGGCGCCTTGCTTGTCGGTTTGATGGCGAACTACACCGGCTTTTTGTTGCCCAAAGCCGCTCTTTTTTCAAATATCACGTTGATGGTCGCTATTTTGTTGTGGCGCCCTCAAGGCGTGTATCCGGTTGCCAATCGATGACTTCTGCATTTCCGTTCGGGCTGAGCTTGTCGAAGCCTCTGTCACCAATCAATGCCCTTCGACACGTTCAGGGTGAACGGGTTTTATCATGCTGACAAGACTCCTTTCCAACGATTTCCCGCGCAGCCGTGTGCTGGCGGTGTTGCTTGTGCTGTTGCTGCTGGCCCTCGCCAGCTCGCCGTTCATCTTTCCGGGTGTCAAGGCGCTCAATGTGGCCGCGAAGATCCTCGTGTTCATCGTGCTGGCTGCCAGCTTTGACCTGCTGCTGGGCTACACCGGTATCGTCAGTTTTGCCCACACCATGTTTTTTGGCATCGGTGCTTATGGCATTGCGGTGGCAACTACCCGCATGGGGCCTACCTGGGGTGCGCTGGCTACCGGACTGGTGTGCGCGCTGGCGCTGTCGTTTGTGCTGGCGCTGCTGGTGGGGCTTTTTTCGCTGCGCGTGCGGGCCATCTTTTTTGCCATGATCACGCTGGCTGTCGCATCGGCATTTTTGACCCTGGCGTCGCAGCTTTCTGACATCACCGGGGGTGAGGATGGCCTCACGTTCAAGGTGCCAGAAATACTCTCCCCGAGCTTCCAGTTTGCGGACCAGCCTTTTATGGGCGTCCCTCTGGACGGCCGGCTGCTCTGCTACTACCTGCTTTTCTTTTGCGCGCTGGGCCTGCTGCTGGCCATGTTACGCATCGTCAACTCGCCTTTCGGACGCGTGTTGCAGGCCATTCGCGAGAATGAATTCCGTGCCGAGGCGATTGGCTACCGCGTGGTGGTTTACCGTACCACGGCCAGCGTGCTGTCGGCGCTGTTTGCCTGTCTTGCAGGCGCGATGCTGGCGATCTGGCTGCGTTACAACGGGCCCGACACCTCGCTGTCCTTTGAAATCATGATGGATGTGCTGCTGATCGTCGTGATAGGCGGCATGGGCACGATTTATGGGGCAGCGCTGGGCGCAGCGCTCTTTCTGGTTGCACAAAGCTATCTGCAGGACCTGCTGCGCGTGGGCAGCGAGGCTGCTGCGGGGCTGCCCTGGCTGGCTGCGCTGTTGTCCCCGGATCGCTGGCTCCTTTGGCTTGGCGTGCTTTTCGTCCTGTCGGTTTACTACTTTCCCATTGGCGTAGTGGGGCGGCTGCGGCTTGGGCGATCGCAGCAATAAATACGTTTTTACCGGTTAGTCAAACACAACACAAGGAGACATTGATGAAAAAAACTTATTACCCATCCGCAGAGTCCGCACGGCTCGCGGCCGCCGTCGCCCTCAGCGCGGGCATGCTGGCCGCCTGTGGCGGCAGTGACTCGCCCGCCGTCGCGGTCGCTACGCCGCCAGTCGTTGTCGCGCCGACACCTGCAACCAATACGCTGCCCACCGGTGTGACGCAGCTGAGCCTGGTGGTTTACCCGGCAACGGTGCGTGGAACGGGTGATACCGCTGCCACGCAGGATTTGCTGACCGCCGGTCTTGGACGCACCGGTATTGCCGGTGCATCTCCGGCATATGCCAATCCATTGGCACCGACTGCCCTTGAGTTGCGCCGCAATTCGATTCAGGCCAATTACAAAGGCTTGATGGATGTCTCAACCAATGGCGGTTATGGCTCGCTCTATGGACCGAATCTTGACGTCGCGCAGAACGTCACCGCCAATGAAGGACTGATTCCTGGTCGTGAATACCTAGGCGTACTGGACGACGGCACCGGCCGCAAGCGCGTGGCCATCGCCGTGCAGATTCCAGACAGTTTTAATCAGGCCGCGCCTTGCGTGGTGGTCGGTCCGTCATCCGGTTCGCGTGGTGTGTATGGAGCCATCGGTGCTGCGGCTGAATGGGCACTGAAAAACGGTTGTGTAGCTGCGCTTACCGATGCTGGCAAAGGTGTGGGTCTGTATGACCTGACCGACGATACGGTTAACCGCATGGACGGGACGCGCGCGACACGTGCGGATGCTGGCGTGCTCAATTTCTTTGCCGCCAACATCACCGATGCAGCGCGTCTGGCCTACAACGCCCTGTTCCCGAATCGTCTGGCGCTAAAGCAGGTTCATTCGCAACTCAACCCTGAGAAAGACTGGGGCAATGACACCCTGGCTGCAGCACGTTATGCGCTGTTCGCCCTGAACGACCGCTACGGTACGACGGCCAATCCGGTACCCTTTAACGCTGCCAACACCATCGTCATTGGCGCGTCGGTATCAAATGGCGGCGGTGCAGTGCTGAAAGCCGCTGAGCAAGATACCAGCGGACTCATTGATGGCGTGGTTGCTGCCGAGCCCAATGCCCAGCCATCAACGACCACTGGCTATGGCATTCAGTTTGGTGGTGCGCCTGTGGTCAATTTTGGTAAAACACTTGCGGACTATGTGACCTACGGCAATCTGTACCAGCCCTGCGCAGCGCTTTCTGCGCCCGCTTCCATGGGTGGACTTGCGTCATTAGGTGGAGAAAATTCTACTTTTAATCTTATCGGCAACAGCGCCAGTCTTACTGCGCGTGCAACGGCCCGCTGCGACGGGCTGGCTGCCAAGGGATTGGTCACCGGCGCTGACACAGCTGCACGGTCGCTTGACGCCCTTAACAAGCTGCGCGCTTTCGGTTGGACACCGGATAACGACACCATGCACAGCGCCCATTGGGGCCTTGGCAATGGCCCGATTTTGGCTGCGATGTACCCTTTAAGCTACGGCAGGTTTTCGGTAACCGACAGCGTCTGCAACACCAGCTTCGCGCAGGTTGATGCCGCAGGCGCGCCGGTAGCTGTTACCGCAACCACCAAAGCGCAGAGCTTTGCAGTCGCCAATGGAACCGCCAATGGGGCACCTGCAAACGTGGTCTACAACGACTCCGTTGGCGGCGCACGTTCATGGCAACTGGCCACATCGTCGTCCACCGGTGTGCAGGATTTTGGACTTGACAACGCCCTGTGCCAGCGTGCGCTTGTGACGGGTGTTGACACCGTTACCGGTGTTGCCCTGAGCCTGGCAACCACGCCGGCCAAGGCGCAAAGTGATGCCGTCCGTGCCGGTATTGCCGAGGTGCTGTTCAATGGCAACACGCAGGGCAAGCCTGTAATCATTGTTGCCGGACGCAGCGATGCTTTGTTGCCGATCAACAATAATGCGCGAGCCTATGTCGCCTACAACCGCTCGGTTGAAGGTGCTGCCAGCAAGCTCCGCTATATCGAGGTCACCAATGCACAGCACTTTGACGGCTTTCTCGGCTTCGGCGGCTTTGATACCCGCTACATCCCGCTGCACACCTACTTTGTGCGTGCCATGGATGCCATGTATGCCAACCTGAAAAACGGCACAGCCTTGCCGCCAAGCCAGGTGGTTCGCACCACCCCTCGCGGAGGCGCTCCACTTGCTGCGCCGCTGATCACGCTGGCCAACGTGCCGGCCATCAGCGCGGCACCTCCGGCAGGTGACCAGATCGGTTTTGCGGGCACCTCGCTCGCTGTGCCGAACTAAGGGCGATCACCCCGGTGCTGGCGGTTAACGCTGGATGCCGGGGTAATGTTCCCACCATCGTAGTGGGGCGGCCCGGCGCCGCCGGATTTCAGGGACCACCCAAAGCCTGAGCTCAGGCATTACAAGCTGGAGACGAGTCATGAAAATATTTAAAGCATGGGGCAGCCACATACTGGCTACCCTGACACTGTGCTGCGTGGGCAGCCTAGCGCTGGCCGCAGAACTGGTGATTGGCCAGGTCGCGCCGCTGTCTGGCGTGCTTGCCAGCACCGGCCACCAGATGGTGGTGGGTGGACAGATTTATTTCGACGCCAT
>JANYFF010000103.1 GCA_025362825.1 Polaromonas sp.
CAGCTTGGCCAGCGCCTGCACGTTGTACTCAAGCGCGCGGTCAAAAGGCTTGCCGGCAATGTTTTGCGCCACCAGCCAGGTCAGCGCCAGGCTGATGGGCCAGAGCAGCAGCAGCGGCGTGAGCATCCAGTCAAGGATTTCACCAAAAAGGCTGCGGCGCTCGCGCTGGAAAAGTCTAAGGGCCACTGGTCACCAGGCGCAGGAGGTGTCAGTCCGCCGGGCAAGCTCTTCAAGCCAGCAGGGGCCGCGGAACCGGCTTTGCCGGGCCGCAGGCGCAGCGGCCCTCCCGGGGCTGGAGCCTGCGGCTCCAAACCTACTTGAGCAGGTTTGGACAGGCGCCAGAAGCGAAGCCTCTGGCGAGCGGCGACCTGCAAGGTGCAGGGCGCTACACGCAGTGAGCAACCGTGGGGGCAAGGCCGCCAGCGCCGGGCCGCCCCAAGCAAGGCCGGCCCCCTCGGGGGGCAGGGCGCTACACGCAGTGAGCAACCGTGGGGGCAATATCATCCAGGGATTTTCTCCAGGCAGTAGCCCAAGCCTCGAACTGTGGCTATACGCACAGGCCCCTTTTCAATCTTCTTGCGCAGGCGGTGGATGTAAACCTCGATGGCGTTATTGCTGACTTCTTCACCCCATTCGCACAGGCGCTCGACCAACTGGTCCTTGCTGACGAGGCGGCCGGCGCGCTGCAGCAGCACTTCGAGCAAACCCAGCTCGCGCGCCGACAACTCGACCATCTGGCCGTCAATCGTCGCCACGCGGCCGGCCTGGTCATAGACCAGCGGACCGTGCTTGATGGTGCTGCTGGCGCCGCCCATGCCGCGGCGAATAAGCGCACGGACTCTAGCTTCGAGCTCCTGTAGCGAGAAAGGCTTGGCCATGTAATCGTCGGCGCCGTAGTCCAGACCCTTGACGCGCTCCTCCACGCTGTCGGCGGCCGTCAATATCAGCACCGGCAGTGAGGAGCCGCGTGCGCGCAGGCGCTTGAGCACTTCAAGACCATGCATGCGCGGCAGGCCGAGGTCGAGGATCAGCAGGTCGAATTCGGTATTGGTCAGCAGCGCCGCGTCTGCCTCCGTGCCGCTTGCCACATGGTCGGCGGCCGCACCGGAGGCGCGCAGTGTGCGCAGCAAGCCATCGGCAAGCACCTGGTCATCTTCAGCAATCAAAATACGCATGGCTGTGTCTCCTTGTGCCCGCCCGCAGCGGCAGCAGTCACTTGCGGGGCGGTGCTTTTACTTGTAGCTCAAATTTTAGGCTTTCACCTCCCTGGGTTTGCTGACAAAGGTAAAAGTCCAGCGCTTGCCTTGCGAAAGCCTTATTTTTTATGCGCTGCTGTAGGCCTCCAGTCCCAGCGCCACCACCGTGGCCACATCGGTGCCCACGGCTTGGCGAAACTCGCCTTCGGCCTGCGCCACGGCGGTGCGGAAAGCCTCCAGCCACTGCAGCCCGGCGGTGGTAAAGACCACCCGGCGCGCGCGTTTGTCATGCGGGTCGGGCTCGCGGGTGACGAGTCCCCAGGCCTCGCACTGGTTCACCAGGTCACCCATGGCTTGCTTGGTCATGCCGGCGCTTTGTGCCAGGTCCGTCAGGCGGGAGCCGGCGACTGCGAGGTGGCGCGTGATGTGGATGTGCGCGGCGCCTACCTGGTCGCGCGCTGCCAGGTTGGACAGGGCCAGCGGTACCTCGACATTGCGCGCCATCAGCCACAGCACGCGTTCGTCAAAGCGCCTTAGGGCGTGGCCCAAAAGGCGCCCCAGGTGGGTGATGCGCCAGCTCTGGTCAGTGGATATTTCCATCACACGATGCTATCGCAATTTAGTCAGGAAAACTGATAATAAATGTGGTTTACTTATTTCAACAACGCCCATAAAGTACTGGTCATGCATCCAGCGTGTTGTTAATCGCAGTACACGGGTTTGCAAGCAAATTTTTTTACATCGTTGATTCTCAAGGAGATTTTCATGGACCTGCCAAACAAAGCCAACCCCGCCCTGAACACCGAAAAAGCCAAGGCCCTGCAAGCTGCACTGGCCCAGATCGAAAAGCAGTTCGGCAAAGGGACCATCATGAAGCTCGGCGACGGTGAGGTGATTGAAGACATCCAGGTGGTTTCCACCGGGTCGCTGGGTTTGAATATCGCGCTGGGCGTCGGCGGCCTGCCGCGCGGCCGGGTGGTCGAAATCTACGGCCCTGAATCTTCCGGAAAAACCACGCTGACCCTGCAGGTGATTGCTGAAATGCAGAAGCTGGGTGGCACCTGCGCATTTGTCGATGCCGAGCATGCGCTGGACATCCAGTATGCGCAAAAGCTGGGTGTCAACCTGCAGGAACTGCTGATCAGCCAGCCCGATACCGGCGAACAGGCGCTTGAGATTGTTGATTCACTGACTCGCTCCGGCGCGGTTGATTTGATCGTTATTGATTCGGTCGCAGCCCTCACGCCCAAGGCCGAACTTGAAGGCGAAATGGGTGATTCGCTGCCCGGGCTGCAGGCGCGGCTGATGAGCCAGGCGCTGCGCAAGCTGACGGCCCATATCAAGAAAGCCAACTGCATGGTGATCTTCATCAACCAGATCCGCATGAAGATCGGCGTGATGTTCGGCTCGCCGGAAACCACCACAGGCGGCAATGCGCTGAAGTTCTATGCCTCCGTCCGGCTGGACATCCGCCGCATCGGCTCGATCAAGAAGGGCGAAGAAATTATTGGCAATGAAACCCGCGTGAAGGTCGTCAAGAACAAGGTGGCCTCGCCCTTCAAGACGGCGGAGTTCGACATCCTGTACGGCGAGGGCATCAGCCGGCTGGGTGAGGTACTGGACCTTGGCGTGGCCGGGCACATTGTCGAAAAAGCCGGTGCCTGGTATGCCTTCAACGGCGAAAAAATTGGCCAGGGCCGTGACAACTCGCGTGAATTCCTCAAGGAAAACCCCGACCTCGCCGTTGAAATTGAAAACAAGGTGCGCGAATCACTCGGCATCCGGCTGATTCAAGCAGGCATCGACAGCGGAGAAAAGGCCGAGAAGCCAGCCAAGGCCGAAAAAGCCGAAAAGCCTGAAAAAGCACCGAAAGTGGCGGCTTGATGCCAAGAAGCATGACTTTAGGTGTCAAATCATGCCCTGGCCGCCGTATTCCGGGCGTCTATAGCTATTGAAATAATAGCAAACTGGTTTTAAACAGATGGACAACAACAGGCACATGGACGATAGCCAAGCGCCGGCAGCCAGAACAGTTGCCGGCCTCTCGCTCAAGGGGCGGGCCCTGCGCTTGCTGGCAGCCCGCGAGCAATCGCGCGCCGAGCTGGAGCGAAAGCTGGCACCTCATGAAGAGAGCCCGGGCCAGCTGGCCCAGGTGCTCGACGAGTTGGTGGCCAAGGACTTCATCAATGAATCCCGAGTCGTTGATTCAGTCCTGAACCGGCGCGCGTCGCGGTTCGGCGCTGCGCGTGTGCGCCACGAGCTGCTCGGCAAAGGGCTGGGCGCCGAGCTGGTACTCGATGCGATGCAGGGGCTCAAGGCAACCGAGGTGGAGCGCGCCCGGGAAGTCTGGCGCAAAAAGTTTGGCAGCCTCGCTGCCGATCCGGCGGAGCGGGCCAAACAGATGCGCTTTCTGGCCGCACGCGGCTTTGGCGCCGATGCCATTCGGCGCGTGGTGTCGCAGTCAGAGGACGACTGACGGCTAGCTAAACGGCAATAATGACGACTGCCGATCCGCCTGTGTTGCCGACCCGTAAAGCTCGATCGCACCGGCTTTAGCGGTCGTCCACACATTCCTCGCCGTGCCCGGGAGCCCGCCATTTTTCAAAGTGTCAAAAATCTTTTTGCCCGCCCAGCCGTGGCGACGCCCCAGGCTGCTGCAACGGTGGATGCGGACGTCCAGGCGCTGAAATCACGCGGCAATGAGTTGTTGGCCCAAGGCAAACCTGCCGAGGCCGCGGAGCAATACAGACGCGCCAGCGAATTGAGGCCGCTCGATGCCGCGCTCCACGTCAACACAGGTTATGCCCTGCTGGAAACCAGTGACCTGCAGGGCGCCGGGCAAAGCCTGCTGCGCGCCAGGGCGCTGGATGCGAATTCCCTGGATGCCCACTTTCTTCTCGGGCAGGTGCTGGCGCGACAGGATTTGCCTGACGAAGCCATGCAAAGCTTCAGGCAGGCGTTGGCCGTCAAGCCGGATTTTGAATTTGCGTGGCTTGAGATCGCACGTATCCACGAACGGCTTGGCGATAGTGAGGCGGCTTTTGAAGACTACACACGGGTGCTGGGACTGAACCCGTCCTTCACCGAAGCGGCTGATGGCAAGATCAGGATGCTGTTACAGATGCAACGCTGGCAGGAGGCCCTGGGCGCAAGTAGCCAGCAACTGGAACTGGAGGCGAATTACTGGTTTGCCATCCTCAAGGCACGCGCTTTGCACGGCCTTAAAAACTACGATGAAGCGCTGACGCTTCTCGACGCGGTTCTTGAGCAGCATCCCGGTGAGCTGCAGGCCCTGCATTG
The DNA here is from genome assembly GCA_025362825.1 of Polaromonas sp. Classification (GTDB taxonomy): domain Bacteria; phylum Pseudomonadota; class Gammaproteobacteria; order Burkholderiales; family Burkholderiaceae_C; genus Polaromonas. Next base: position 4,497 of record JANYFF010000103.1, read on the forward strand.
CAAGGCTGGCGTATTGAGCGACAGTCGAAAGTTTGTTGAAGCGCTCGACATTTACCGGCAGATCCTTGTCCAGCGCCCCGATTTTGTGGAGGCCTTGTCCAACGCCGGCACGGTCTGCGACAACCTTGGCCGGCTTGATGAGGCGATGCAGTTCCATGCCCAGGCGGCAACTCTCCAGCCCCATGATGCGGTTGTGTTGCGAAATATGGGCACTACGATGCTGGCCCAGGGCCGTTACCAGGAACTCATAGCCCTGGCCGATCGCGGTCTGGTACACCACCCGGACAACGCCGATCTGCACTGGCACAAGGCCTGGGCATCACTGCTTCTGGGGGAATTGCGCCAGGGTTGGGCCGAGCATGAGTGGCGATGGCAAATATCAACCAAAGGCCCGAACGCACAAAAGCCGGCTTTTCCGCAGCCGCAGTGGCGCGGCCAGCCGGTTGCCGGAAAGTCCATTCTGCTTCACTGGGAACAGGGGCTGGGCGATACGCTTCAAATGCTGCGTTATGTGCCTTTACTGGTCGAAAAAGGTGCGCGCGTCACGCTGTTAATTCAAGCGCCCATCCGGCCTTTGTGTGAAGATCTGAGTGAGATCTGCACACTCGTCACTGACCAAGATGCCTCCGGCGATTTTGACTACCACTGCACCCTGCTCAGTCTGCCTTTTGCATTTGACACCAGTCTTGAATCCATCCCGTCCAGGCATCCTTATCTGCACAGCGACCCGGCGTTGCGTTCAGCATGGGAAGAAAAGCTGGCCCCGCGCGCGGGCTTGCGCGTCGGGCTGGTGTGGTCCGGTAGCACGGACCACCTGAACGACCGCAACCGCTCCATGTCGCTGCAGATGCTTGTAGATGGCCTGCCGGGGCAACTGCAACTGGTTAGCTTGCAAAAGGAAGTCCGGCCTGACGACTTGGCGGTGCTGACCAAGAGCGGCATCTTTCATGCTGGCGATGCGCTGGAGACTTTTGCCGATACCGCAGCGCTTGTTGATTGCATGGACGTGGTGATCAGCGTGGATACCAGCGTTGCCCACCTGGCCGGCGCCTTGGGCAAGCCTTTATGGGTGCTGCTGGCCTATCGCCCGGACTGGCGCTGGATGCTGGAAAGGGAAGACAGCCCCTGGTACCCCAGTGCCAGGCTTTTTCGCCAGCAACAGGATTGCCGCTGGGAAGGGGTAATCGAGCGGGTGGCCGGGCAACTGGCGCCAGGTCATTGGCCCCAGGCGCAACAGACCTTGAACGAAAGCGTCAGATATCCAGCATCAGCTTGAGGTTTTGGACCGCTGCGCCGGATGCGCCCTTGCCGAGGTTGTCGAGACGGGCAATTAGCACGGCATGGCGATAGGCCTCGTTGCCAAAGACGCGCAACTCCATCTTGTTGGTGTCGTTGAGCGCCAGGGCGTCCAGCTTGCCGGATGCTGGCGGTGCTTCTACGGTCACCCACTCACTGCCCGCATAGTGGCTGGTCAGCACTTCGTTCAGCCGGGCGGCCGTTGGCTGCCCGTTGAGCAGGTCCAGATGCAGGGGCAGCTGAACCAGCATGCCCTGTTCAAAGTTTCCGACCGACGGGATGAAGACGGGCCGCCGGCTCAGGCCGGTGTAGCGCATGATTTCCGGCAGGTGCTTGTGCTCCAGGCCAAGGCCGTAAATTTCAAACAAGGGTGCAGCATGGGCTTGGTAGGCCTCCATCATCTGCCGGCCTCCACCGGAGTAACCACTTACAGACGGCAGGCACAGCGGGTAATCGGCGGGGATCAGTCCGGCATCCACCAGGGGCCGTATGAGCGCGATGGCACCCGTGGCATAGCAGCCCGGATTGCCGACGCGATCGGCCGCCATCACAGCTTCGCGCTGGCCGGCCTGCAGTTCAGGAAAACCGTAAACCCAGCCCGGTGCGGTGCGGTGCGCGGTTGAAGCGTCGATGATTTTTGGTTTTTTGCCCGGCATGGCATCAATCATCGCGACGGATTCCCGCGCCGCATCGTCGTGCAGACACAAGATGACGAGATCCACCCCGGCCATCAAGTCACGCTTGGCAGCCACATCCTTGCGCAGCTCGGGCGCAATGCTGACGATTTCGATTTGCGGCATGGCCTGCAGGCGCTGCCGTATTTGCAGGCCGGTGGTACCAGCTTCTCCGTCTATAAAAATCTTGGGCATATGAACTCTCCAGTAACTAGCATCAGGTGCGCGAGGGCTGCTGACAAGCGCCCAGCTCCTAGTCTGTACTTAAGATCCGTAAAAGGTTGGTGCAACGCAGCATGATACAGTTCCGGGCTGTCATATTTGTGACCGCTAACATGGCGTTTTAACGCTGGCATGGGCTGTGTCAAACAGTTTCCGGGTCGACGTCCAAGGTGTTGTTGCCTCCCTCTATTACCGATTCTGAAGGTTTCCCATGAAAATTCACGAGTACCAAGGCAAGGAAATCTTGCGTAATTTTGGTGTGCCTGTGCCACGCGGCATTCCTGCATTCACGGTGCAGGAAGCGGTCGAAGCGGCACAGAAACTCGGCGGCCCGGTGTGGGTGGTCAAGGCGCAAATCCATGCAGGTGGCCGCGGCAAGGGCGGCGGCGTGAAGCTGGCACGCAGCATTGATGACGTCAAAAAGCTCGCTGGTGAAATTCTGGGCATGCAGCTCATCACGCACCAGACCGACGCTGCCGGACAAAAAGTCCGCCGCCTTCTGATTGAAGAAGGTGCCGACATCAAAAAAGAATATTACGTGTCGGCTGTGACTGACCGTGCTACCCAGCGCGTGGCTTTCATGGCGTCTTCCGAAGGCGGCATGGACATCGAGGAAGTGGCCCACGCCACTCCGGAGAAAATCATCAAGGTGTTTGTAGACCCGGCTCTCGGCCTGACCGACGCCCAGGCTAAAGAGCTGGCCGACGGCATGACTGTGCCGCCTGGTTCGACCGCGCAGTGCGTGGACGTGCTCAAAAAGCTCTACAAAGTCTACATGGACACCGATGCATCGCTGGTTGAAATCAACCCGCTGATCCTTGAAGGCAACGGCAATATCAAAGCGATTGATGCGAAGTTCAACTTCGACGCCAACGCGCTGTTCCGCCATCCAGAAATCGTCGCCTACCGAGATCTGGACGAGGAAGACCCGGCAGAAGTCGAAGCCAGCAAGTTTGACCTGGCCTATATCAGCCTGGACGGCAACATCGGTTGCCTGGTTAATGGCGCCGGCCTGGCCATGGCGACCATGGACACGATCAAGCTGTTTGGTGGCGAGCCCGCCAACTTCCTGGACGTCGGTGGCGGCGCAACCGCTGAGAAGGTCACCGAAGCCTTCAAGATCATGTTGAAAAACCCGGACGTCAAGGGCATCCTGGTCAACATCTTCGGCGGCATCATGAAGTGCGACACGATTGCCGATGGCGTGATCACCGCCTGCAAGGCCGTGAACCTGTCGGTTCCACTGGTCGTGCGCATGAAGGGCACAAACGAAGACCTGGGCAAGAAGATGCTGGCCGATTCCGGCTTGCCTATCATTGCCGCAGACACCATGGCCGATGCCGCGATGAAAATCGTCGCCGCCGTCAAATAAGCCCGGAGTTAAGCAAATGTCTATCTACATCAACAAAAACACCAAAGTCATTACGCAGGGCATTACCGGTAAAACCGGTCAATTCCACACCCGTATGTGCCGCGACTATGCCAACGGAAAAGCTGCTTTTGTGGCTGGCGTGAATCCTAAAAAAGCCGGTGAGGACTTTGAAGGCATCCCGATTTATGCCAACGTTACTGAAGCGGCCCTGGCCACTGGCGCAACGGTGTCCGTCATTTACGTGCCGCCCGCCGGCGCTGCTGCTGCGATTTGGGAAGCAGTCGAGGCCAATCTTGACCTGGCGATCTGTATCACCGAAGGCATCCCCGTTCGTGACATGCTGGAAATTCGCAACCGCATGAAGGCTAAAGAAGCCGCTGGCGGCAAACGCACCCTGCTGCTAGGCCCCAACTGCCCCGGCCTGATCACGCCTGAAGAAATCAAGATTGGCATCATGCCTGGTCACATCCACCGCAAGGGTCGCATAGGTGTTGTTAGCCGGTCAGGCACGCTGACGTATGAAGCAGTCGCGCAATTGACTGAAATCGGTCTTGGCCAGTCCAGTGCTGTCGGTATCGGCGGCGACCCGATCAACGGCTTGAAGCACATCGACGTGATGAAGGCTTTCAATGATGATCCGGAGACCGACGCTGTCATCATGATCGGCGAAATCGGTGGTCCGGATGAGGCAGAAGCTGCAGTCTGGTGCAAAGCCAACATGAAAAAACCAATCGTCGGCTTTATCGCAGGTGTGACGGCGCCTGCCGGCAAGCGCATGGGTCACGCCGGCGCGCTGATTTCCGGCGGTGCCGATACGGCCGATGCCAAGCTTGAGATCATGGAAGCCTGCGGCTTTACAGTGACGCGCAATCCGTCCGAAATGGCAAAACTGCTGAAGGGCCTGCTCTGAGCTAAGCAGTATTACCAACTTGCAAGCGGCCCTGAGGCCGCTAAACTGCACCCTGGACAAAGGTGCCCAAAGACTGTTTTGGGCACCTTTTTGCATTCACAATAACGGAGACTCTCGGATGGAACTGCTGCAAAGTGCCGATTTTTGGATTGGCTTGGTCAAAATCATCTGGATAAACATCATTCTGTCAGGCGATAACGCGGTTGTTATTGCCTTGGCAGCCCGCTCCTTGCCAGCCCAGCAACAAAGAAAAGCCATTTTCTGGGGTACCGCCGCTGCGGTTATCCTGCGCGTCGCCTTGACGGTGGTGGCGGCTAAACTGCTGGAACTACCCTACCTGCAGATCGTGGGGGGCCTGTTGCTGGTGTGGATCGGTGTGCAGCTGCTTAGTGATGCTGGTGACGGAGAGGGCGAGGAAAAGCATCATGGCAGCCTGTTTTCTGCGATCCGCACGATATTGATTGCCGACTTGATCATGAGCCTTGACAACGTGATTGGTGTTGCAGCTGCTGCAAACGGCAATATCCCATTGCTGGTCATCGGTCTCGCAATTGCCATTCCGATTGTCATCTTCGGCAGCACGCTGATGATCAAATTGATGGAGCGCTTCCCTGTCATTGTCACCATCGGCGCGGGGCTGATTGGGTGGGTGGCCGGCGAAGCTATCGTCAGTGATAGGGTGTTGAGGGATTCGTTTCCCGCGCATTCCGTGTCTTTTTATCTTGCAGCGGTTATTGGCGCTGTGTTTGTGATCGCACTCGGCAAGTTCCTGCAGCGCAAGAATTCTGCCAGCGAGTCGGCAGCCTGAAGCGCCGAGTCGCCGGGGCATGGCGGCACGATTTCCCAGCCGGGCAGTGCATGTCCCCGGCTGGGGCTGTGGTTGCCAGCCGTCTCTGGGTCGCGTGTTATTGTTCAAGCGTTTTCAACAACCTTGGCCTATGCAAAAGCCTCATATTTGCAACAAAAAGGCGGCCTGACATGAAGAAGTCACTTGTCCAGCCCCATGCTGTCTGTTAACGTCCACCGTTCGGGGAGACTTGTAACCTTTAAGCAACAGCTATAGGGCAGGAACAAGCGCACTAGAAAACCGGTGAATCAACACGCAATGACGGCGTGAATGACGCAAATGCACAAGGGGCGGGAAGTGGCCAATTCATCTATTAAACTTCGCCAGTTCTGGCGCGCCGACTGGTTTGTTGGCGTCTTGGTGGTGCTGGGCGTACTTTTTTTACACGGCCTGACCGATTTCTTTGGCACCCTAGAGCGGCGTTACTATGATTTTGCAAGTACCAGCACGTCTCGTCAGCCATCGGACAGAATCGCCATCATTGCCATCGATGACCAAAGCATTGCCAATATTGGCCGTTGGCCCTGGCCTCGCGATGTTCAGGCCAAGCTGATTGACCAGCTGGCAGCAGCCAAAGCAAAAACCATTGTCAACACGACTCTTTTTTTTGAACCACAAACAGACCGGGGTTTGGTTTTCATCCGGAAGATGAAAGAAGTTCTGGGCGACCCTGCGGTTGCCCAAAGCGGCATCAATGAACAGCTGGGAAAAGTTATTGCCGATGCTGAGGTCGCGCTTGACACCGATGCCCTCCTTGCCGCCAGCATGACTAAGGCTGGCAACGTATTGGTGCCATCGGTTTTTACGCTGGGTGCGCCGCAAGGGCGTCCTGACAATCCCCTGCCGGCTTATGCACTCAAAAGCGCGGTCGACGAGCCCAATAATTTTTCAGTGCCCGCATTACGCGGACAACAACCGATTGAGATCATAGGTGCCGCTGCTGCGGGCATTGGGCATTTGAACCAGTTACCCGATGTAGATGGTGCGGTCCGGCAAGAGCCTTTGCTGATCAACTATTTTGGCAAGGCTGTACCTTCCATGAGCTTGCTTGCGGTTGCAAAAAGCTTGAATCTGGGACCAGCCGATATCAAGCTCAATGTGGGTGAGTCAGTACAAATTGGCAAGCTGGTCATTAAAACGGACGAGGCGGCGTTGATGCTGCCGCAGTTTTACAAGGGCAAGGATGGTCGTCCTCCGTTTGCAGTGGATTCGTTTTACGATGTAGTCTCCGGCAAAATTCCCGCCTCCAAATATGCTGACAAGATTGTCATCGTTGGTGCTACGGCTGTCGGCGTGGGTACGGTTTTTAATACGCCTGCTGGTCCCGGACTGTCTGCCGCGGAAACCATGGCGCATATCACTTCAAGCATTTTGAGTGAGCACTTTATTGTGCAGCCTGGTTGGAGCTTTTGGGCCACGTTCGCAGCATTGTTACTGGTGGCGGGCTACCTGATTGCAGGACTGCCTCGTCTGTCAGCGGGAAAGGCTGCAATAGTCACTTTAGGCCTTTTTGTCGTGCTGCTGGTTGTTGAGTTCAGTTTGTTATCTGCAGTAGCCAAGTGGCTTCAATTTGTATTCCCGGCGGCGCTGTTGCTGATTGGCCACCTTGCTCTGACCACCAAACGTTTCCTGATGACTGAGGCCGGCAAGCTCAAATCAGACGAAGAGTCTGCTGAAACCAATCGCATGATGGGCTTGGCCTTGCAAGGCCAGGGCCAGCTCGACATGGCTTTTGACCGCTTTCGCCGCGTGCCTTTTACCGACGCGCTGATGGACAACATGAACAATCTGGCGCTCGATTTTGAGCGCAAGCGACAGTTCAACAAGGCGCAGGCCGTGTACGAACACATGGCCACCTACAACAAAAACCACAAAGACCTGCAATCCAAACTAAACCGCGCGAAAAACCTGTCTGAAACCGTCATTCTTGGTGGCGGCGGAGCACATCCGGGCGGCACGATGCTGCTTGATGGTGGGGGGGTTGAAAAACCCATGCTCGGTCGATATCAGGTTGAAAAAGAGCTGGGTAAAGGTGCCATGGGCGTCGTTTATCTGGGTAAAGACCCGAAAATTGGGCGGGTTGTAGCCATTAAAACAATGGCGCTCAGCCAGGAATTTGAAGGCGAAGAGCTGGACGATGCCCGGGAGCGTTTCTTCCGGGAAGCCGAGACCGCGGGTCGCCTGCAGCATCAAAACATCGTGACCATTTTCGACGCTGGCGAAGAACATGATTTGGCCTACATCGCCATGGAGTTTCTCAAGGGCAAAGACCTGGCTGACGTCAGCAAAGGCGAGCATCTTCTGCCCATCCCCAAGGTGTTGTCAATCGTCGCGCGTGTCGCCGAAGCCCTGGCGTATGCACACAAGCAAAACGTGGTGCACAGGGACATCAAGCCTGCCAACATCATGTATGACATGGACAGCGACTCAGTCAAGGTAACTGACTTCGGCATCGCCCGCATCACTGATTCAAGCAAGACCAAGACCGGTCTGGTGCTGGGTACGCCAAGCTTTATGTCGCCTGAGCAGATTGCCGGTAAAAAAGTCGATGGCCGTTCGGACCTGTATTCGCTGGGCGTCATGCTTTTCCAAATGCTCGCTGGCGTGTTGCCTTTTCGGGGCGACTCCATGGCTGAATTGATGTACAAAATAGCAAACGAAGCAGCGCCTGATATCCGTATTATTCGCAATGAACTCTCCGACAAACTGGCCGATATTGTTGCGTTGTCGCTGAGCAAGCGTTCGGAAACCCGTTATCAGGACGGCGACCAGTTCGCCGCCGATTTGAGAGCCGTTATGGCTGAGCTCTCAGGTGTTGCACCTGCAGTCATCTCACCTGTGGGGATGGCAACGGGAAGTGTCCGGAGTCCTTCCGAGGCGAGTTCCGAAAAAACGGTGGTATTTGCCGCTGACCAGCCGGCAGAGATTCCAGTGTTTGATCGGACCGTTGTGCAGAATGCAACTGAAAATACCGCCCCGCCTCCTGCGGCCGCGTCATACGAGGTAACACAGGCTCTAATTGCAGGTACTTCCGATTTTGAGAAAACTGTCATTAGCCGTCCTGCCAATCCGGCGCCTGATGCTGGCGGAGCCGGTACAGATATAAAAACTTGAAGCTGAAGGCTTCAAGTACAAGCAACAAGCTGGATAAAGATGATTTACGAGATCTGCACACAAACAGACCCGGGTTTAGCTCGAGACAATAATGAAGATGCTGTCGCGTTCGATGCGTTGACACGGCTATGCATACTGGCCGATGGGATGGGCGGCTACAACGCGGGTGAAATTGCCAGCGGCATGGCTGCGGCATTTATCAAGTCAGAAATGGGCCGATGGCTTTCCCAGGCCGGGCGGCATGCAAACGGCAAGGAGGTCCGGCGTGCGATGGAAATCTGCGTTGAAAATGCGAACCACTCCATCTTCAATGCGGCAAACTCCAATCCGCAATACACGGGCATGGGAACTACTCTGGTCGTTGGTGTATTTCAGGACGAACGGTTGATGCTTGGGCATATTGGCGATTCCCGTTGCTATCGCCTGCGCGGTACAGAATTCCAGCAAATCACCAAAGATCATTCGTTGTTACAAGAACAGATTGATGCAGGATTAATTACACCTGAACAGGCGCTAACATCATTGAACAAGAATTTGGTAACACGGGCTCTGGGCGTTGAAGATACCGTGATGCTGGAAGTCAATGAGCACCGCGTCGAAACCGGCGATGTTTATGTAATGTGTTCTGATGGGCTGTCTGATATGGTGAATGACGCAGCCATTGCAGGCATCATGTCGGCCAACAGTTCCCTGGAGCAAAAGGCTCGCCAACTGATTGTTGCTGCCAATGAGGCTGGCGGCCGCGACAATATTTCGGTAGTGTTGGTGCAGGCCAAACAAGCTTCCGTCAAACGCGGTCTTTTATCCAGAATGCTGGGAAAATGAAGCAATGATTGAAATATCAAAAACAGACAGGAGTCGGCCATGCCGAAAATGATCGTCTCTATTGACGGTGTTGTGATCAAGGAAGTTCAGTTGACCAAGGACCGTACGTCCTTGGGTAGGCGTCCTTACAACGACATCGTGATTGACAACTTGGCAGTAAGCGGAGAGCACGCTGTTTTGCAGATGTCGGGCAACGATGTTTATCTCGAAGACTTGAACAGCACCAATGGTACTTATGTCAACGGCAAGGCAGTTAAAAAACAGCTGTTACAAAACAGCGACACGGTTGAAATCGGTAAGTACAAGATCAAGTACGTCAACGAGGCCGCTAATGCCGGATTTGAAAAAACCATGGTCATCAAGGCTGGGTCGGCTGGGCTCGTTCCGCCTGCGGCTTCCTCAGCCGCTGCGCCAACTGCCGTCGCCGGCGCAGCACCTGGTCTCAACGCTGCGATAAAGGTCATGTCGGGCGCCGCCGCCGGTCGGGAGGTGGCGCTTGTAAAAGTAGTCACCACGATAGGCAAGCCAGGCGTGGCAGTCGCAGCCATCACCAAACGGCCACACGGTTTTGTCGTTGCGCATGTCGAAGGCACGGATAAGCCGTATCTCAATGGTGCGCCAATAGGCGCCGAGCCCGTCATCCTGAAAAATGGTGACGTGCTTGAGTTGGCAGGCACCCAGATGCAGTTTGTGCAACAGTAAAGACCTGATACCTGTCGCTGGCAGGATTGCAGGTTAGTGTTACCTGAGACGGTTCATGCAACTATTCTTCAAGCACTGGCGTCGGATTGCGGTGACGCTGATTCCGTTGGTTTTTGCGTTGATGCATGCCAGCGGTATCCTCCGAATTGGGGTTCTCCAGCGCCTCGACGACATCATTTACGATGCCCGCCTTCGGGCCACGATGCCCCAGACGCTTGACGAGCGCATCGTCATTGTCGACATAGACGAAAAAAGCCTGGCTGAAGTTGGGCGTTGGCCTTGGGGGCGGAACAAGCTGGCTGACCTGGTGAACGAATTGCTGGATAGGCAAAAAGTTGCGTTGCTGGGGTTTGACGTGGTTTTTGCAGAAGCCGATGACAGCTCCGGCCTCAAGCGGCTCAAGCAGCTGGCCCAGAACGAAATGCGTGATCAACCGGGCTTTGCCGATCGTCTTGCCCTCGTACAAGCCAGCCTTGACTATGACGCTGTTTTTGCCAAAGCCATAGAGAAACGACCAGTAGTTATGGGCTACTATTTCACGAGTGACCGTGATGGCCGTGTTAACGGGGTTCTGCCTCCGCCCGTGATGGGAGCGGAGTCGTTGCAGGGGCGCCCCATCAAATTCACCAGCTGGAATGGCTATGGTGCGAACATCGATTCCATCGCAAAAGCCGCTCCAATGGGCGGGTTTTTCAATTCAATTACCGAGGGCGATGGCGTTGTACGCTCTATACCGCTGCTTGCAGAATACAAAGGCCAATATTACGAGTCCTTGTCTCTGGCCATGTTCCGTGCACTGGTCGGGTTGCCGAAAGTAGAGCCCGGATTCCCACAGGAAAAATTCCTCACACGTAACTACCAGGGCCTGGAGAGCATTTTGCTCAA
>JANYFF010000125.1 GCA_025362825.1 Polaromonas sp.
GTCAATGGGCAGATGCTGGCCCAAGGCGATGCCGCCATGATCGAATCACAAGGCAACCTTGACCTGCGCAAAGGCAGTGATGCAGAAGTGCTGGTGTTTGACCTGGCTGCCTAGCGTGTATGGTGTGGTGATCCGGTTGTAGGACGCTGCGCCATTGTTATTTTCCTGTCTCGCAAGTTGCCTAGACTGCAAAGTTAAAGCGCTTTCCATCTTTTTCTTCCATTTTTTGTTTTCGTTTTTAACTTTTATAAAGGACTCATCATGCTCAACTCCCTGCAAAATCCCCTGACGCTGATCGGCCGTGTGCTGCTGGCCCTGCTGTTTGTCCCCGCGGGTTTCGGTAAGTTGGTGGGGTTTGCCGGCACTGTTGGCTATATCGCCTCCAAGGGTGTGCCACTGCCTGAAGTCGCTGCAGCGATTGCCGTTGCCGTTGAACTGGGCTTGGGCATTCTGTTGCTGGTGGGTTACCAGGCGCGCTGGGCGGCGCTGGCCATCGGCCTGTTCACGCTGGTCATCACCTTTATCTTCCACAACTTCTGGGCTGTGCCACCTGAGATGATGATGATGCAGAAGATGAACTTCATGAAGAATCTGGCGATTGTTGGCGGCCTGTTCACAATCGCTGCCTGGGGTCCAGGTGCCTGGAGTGTTGACGCCAAACGGGGCTGATGCACCCGACGCCTGGCGTCGCAATTTATTCCCAAACATTCAACAGGCCTTCTTCCATGTCAAAAATTGTTGTGCTTTACCACTCCGGCTACGGCCATACCCAGCGCATGGCCCAGGCCGTATCCGAGGGGGCTGGCGCCGAGCTGCTGGCCATAGATGCTGACGGCAATTTGCCGGCTGGCGGTTGGGAAACCCTGGATGCTGCAGACGCCATCATCATGGGTTCACCAACCTATATGGGCAGTGTCAGCTGGCAGTTCAAGAAGTTTGCCGAAGCGTCTTCAAAACCCTGGTTTAGCCAGAGTTGGAAGGACAAACTGTTTGCCGGCTTTACCCATAGCGCCAGCATGAATGGTGACAAGCAATCCACCTTGAACTACCTGTTCACGCTGGCCATGCAGCACAGCGGCCTATGGGTCGGAGCCGGGGTGTTACCGAGCAACAGCAAGGCAGCGCAGCGCAATGATGTGAACTACCTAGGGTCGTTTGCCGGCGCCATGGCACAGTCGCCCGCAGATGCCGGGGCCGGCGAGATGTTTGCAGGCGACCTTGAAACGGCCAGGATTTTTGGCAAACGGGTAGTCGACACTGCTCAGAGACTCGGGCGCTAAGATTCCTTTGAAACCTGCGCCTGCCTTGGGGCCGGTATCAATTTTGATGAAAGTCTTCCATGACGATTGAACTCAAACGTGACCGCAACGCGCCCCTTGCGCAGGCTGTGCATATTCGTGAACATGCCTTCATGACCGATGGCAGCGTGGCGGAAGGCGGCACGGATGCAGGCCCGAGTCCGCATGATCTGTATGACGCCGCGCTTGCCAGTTGCAAGGCGGTGACGGTGATGTGGTATGCCCGCAAAAAGGGCATCCCGGTTGACGATATCCACACGGTTGTCGAACGAGACGACAGCCAGGAACGAGCAAGTGTTTACAAGCTGTCGACCACGCTGCGCATCAGCGGCGCACTGACGGATGCACAGCTCGATGAGCTGGGCAAGGTGGCCGCCAAGTGCCCGGTGCACAAGCTGATGACAGCGGTGACCACAGAAGTCACGACCAAAGTGGAGCGTCTGCCTTGAGTGTGCAGCTCACACTGACCGGCCACAACAAAGACCTGGGTGGCGGTTTCATGGTGCGCCGCCTGTTGCCTTCGGCGCAAAAGCAGGCTGTCGGCCCATTCCTGTTTTTTGACCATTTCGGCCCTGTGACCGTGCAGCCCGGCGCCAGTTACGACGTCAGGCCGCATCCCCATATTGGCCTGGCAACCGTGACCTATCTGTTTGAAGGCGCCATCATGCACCGCGACAGCTTGGGCTCGGCCCAGCGCATTGAGCCGGGCGCGATCAACTGGATGACGGCAGGCAAAGGCATCGTGCATTCAGAGCGTGGTCCTGAAGACCTCAGGGCCAGGGCCTATGTCAACCACGGCATACAGCTTTGGGCGGCTTTGCCTGTGGCGTTTGAGGAAGTTGAGCCTGAATTCGTGCATACGCCCGCAGCTGATATTCCGGCCGTGGTGGTGGGCGATGCCGCGGTGCGGGTATTGATAGGGCAGGCGTTTCGCAAGACTTCGCCCGTCAAAACTTTTGCGCCCACCGTGTATCTTGACGTGCAACTGGCGGCTGGTGGCGCGTTTGAGTTGCCACCACTGGCCGATGAGCTGGCTGTGTATTCGATTGACAGCGCCATTGAAATTGACGGCGTGCCGCTGGCCGCGCACACGCTGGCCGTCCTTGCGCCCGCAATGACGGTCAGGATTACCGCTTCATCATCAGCCAGCCTGATGGTGCTAGGCGGCGACGCGCTGGATGGGCACAAGCTGATCTGGTGGAATTTTGTGTCTAGCCGCAAGGAGCGGATTGCCCAGGCTTCAACTGACTGGAGCAACCAGGCCATGGGGCAGGTGCCAGGCGAGACTGAATTCATTCCCCTGCCCGAACGCAAACCTGCGGCTGACTGAACGATCACGGGTCCAGGTGCTGGGACTTCAGCGTCTGAGTGTTTCGGTATTGCTACTGTTTTGATAGCACTATAGGAAGCAATCGCGGTGGCAGCGGGCCTTTTTCGTTGGTTTTTTGCTAAAAACTGGTGTCACGGGCCAGCCGCAGGCCGCTGAACTGCCATTGCGCATCTGGCGGGAAGAAATTACGGTAGCTCGCCCGGATGTGGCTTTGCGGTGTGGCGCATGAGCCGCCGCGCAGCACAAACTGGTTGCACATGAACTTGCCGTTGTACTCGCCGACCAGGCCTTCCCACGGCTTGTAGCCGGGGTAGGGGTTGTAGTTGGATTGCGTCCACTCCCACACGTCGCCAAACATCTGCATCGGCAAGCCGGGTTTGTTTTCCTGCAGGGGCAGTGGATGAAAGGCCGCGTTCTCTACAAAATTGCCCTGCGGCGTTTTTGGCAACGCCCGTGCGGCCAGTTCCCATTCAAATTCTGTCGGCAACCGGGCGCCCGACCAGCGCGCGAAGGCATCGGCCTCGAAGTAGCTGAGGTGGCATACCGGCGTATTGGGGTCTACATCCACCAGGCCTTGCAGGGTGAAGTTCTGGAAGCCCGCATCGCCCGCGCTGTCGCCGGCCTGCCAGTAAAGTGGCAACGCATGCTGGCCGGCCTGCACCCAGTCCCAACCCATCGACAGCCACAAATCCGCCCGCTGGTAGCCGCCGTCCCTGATGAAGGCCATCATCTCGCCGTTGGTGACCAGCCTGTCGGCAAGCTTGAACGGTGCGACGAAAAAACGGTGGCGGGGCGTTTCGTTGTCAAAGGCGAATGCACCATCCTGTGCTGCGTCAAAACCGTGCTCCACCAGACCGCCCGGATACGCGACCCAGCTCACCGGCTGTGGATGGGTGCCCGCCAGCGGCCAGCGTCTGGCATAGGCGGGGCGGCCCGGGTTAAACGACAGCGCATGCTTGATGTCCGTCAGGATCAGCTCCTGGTGCTGCTGCTCATGGTGCAGGCCGAGGGTGACGAGTTGTGCGAATTCTGCTTGTTCTTCTGGCGTACTGTGCGCGTCAACTCTGGCAATAGTCTCCAGCATGCGCTGGTTGACCTGCGCCCGGTAGGCCAGCACTTCCTCAAGTGACGGGCTGCTGATGAGGCCACGCTTTGGGCGAGGATATTTGTCACCGACACCGTAGTAATAGCTGTTGAAGAGGACACGAAAACCCGGGTCAAAAGGCGTGAAGTCTTTTTCAAAGTGCTCCAGGATGAAGGTCTCAAAAAACCAGGTGAGGTGTGCCAGATGCCACTTGGCTGGGCTGGCGTCGGGCATGGACTGCAGCTGGCAGTCTTCAGCACCCAGCGACTTGACGAGGCGTTCGGTTTGCGCGCGAACGGCAGAAAAACTGACTGCCAGGCTGGAAGCTGTCGATGGACCGGAGGCTTCGAAGACAGATGGAGGGGCATGCATGGTGAAACATCCTTTTCAGCAGAGCAGGAGCGGAAAAAAGTCCAAGCTTCGCACAGGCCGGCGATTTTTGCTGTCAGACAGTGGGCAGATCGGCCGGGTCAGGTGATACCCGGGGTTGCAGTTCAGGGTCTAGTGCGCGGCGCTCGTCAAACACAAAGCATTCGCCTTCAAAATGCGCCTGCCCGTTCACTTCAAAGTATTTCAGGATGCCGCCGTCCAGCTGCCAGACGTTGTCAACGCCAGCTTCCCGCATGAAGATCGCCGCCTTTTCGCAGCGTATGCCGCCGGTGCAAAAGCTCACCACCGTCTTGCCGGCCAGGCTGGTACGGTGGTCAAGCAAGGCCTGCGGAAACTCGGTAAATTTGCTGATGCGCCAGTCGATGGCGTTTTTAAAGCTGCCGACATCAACTTCAAAATCATTGCGCGTGTCCAGCGTCACCACTGGCCTTCCGGCATCGTCCGCGCCGGCGTCCAGCCAGCGCTTGAGCGTGGCGGCGTCGACAGCTGGCGCACGGCCCGCAGTCGGCTGAATGGCCGGGTGGTTCATGCGGATGATTTCAGGCTTGATCTTGACCAGCAGCTTGCGAAAAGGCTGTGTGTGCGAAAAGCTTTCCTTGACCTCTAGATCGGCAAAACGCACATCCAGCCGCAGCCAGCCCAAAAAATCATGAATATCGGCAGATGGACCGGCCAGAAACAGGTTGATACCTTCTTCTGCCAGCAGCACGGTGCCCTTTAGTGCGCGGGCGGCCAGTTCACCTGATACGGCCACCTGCAGCTCTGGCAGGCGGCCGAGTGCTATGAATTTATACGCTGCAATATTCAGAACTTTCATGATGCCAATAATTGTAGGAGGATGGTGCTTGAGGAAGCCGGGGCCGCACCCCGTGGGTTAACCTTTGAGGCCTAAAATCCGGTGATGTTTGTCCATTTACGCCTTCACACAGAGTTTTCAGTCGTTGACGGCACCAACCGCATTGATGAAATCGTCGCCGCTGCGGCCGCAGACCAGCAACCCGCTCTCGCCATCAGCGATCTGAGCAATCTCTTCGGCACCGTCAAGTTTTACAAGGAATGCCGTGGCAAAGGCGTCAAGCCATTGATCGCCGCCGATGTATGGGTGCAGGTGCCCGGCAAGGACGCCGCCGCGCCGCCCGCCCGCCTGCTGCTGCTGGTGCAAAACCACCGCGGCTACCTCAATCTTTCAGAACTCATCACGCGCGCCTGGACGCGGGGGGTGGTGCGCGACCAGGCCATCATCAGCCTGGAGTGGCTTAAGGAGCTGAACGAGGGCCTGATTGCACTGTCAGGTGCGCAGCGTGGCGCGATTGGCCAGGCGCTGGTGCAGGGCGATGATGCGCGTGCGATGGAATGCGCGCTGCATTTTGCGGGTGTTTTTCCGCACCGCTTTTACATGGAAGTCCAGCGGGCCGAGCAGGCTGAAGATGCGCGGCATGTGCCCGCCGCCGTGCAGCTTGCCGCACGGCTTAACCTGCCGGTAGTGGCCACCCATCCGGTGCAGTTTTTGACCTACGACGACTACGAGGCGCATGAAGCGCGCGTGTGTATTTCCGAAGGCGAAATCCTCGGCAATGCACGGCGCGTGCGCAAGTTCACGCGTGAGCAGTACTTCAAGTCGGCCGCGCAGATGGAGGAGCTGTTTGCCGACATTCCAACCGCCATTGGCAACACGCTGGAGATTGCCAAGCGTTGCAACCTCAAACTTGAACTCGGCAAGCCCATGCTGCCGGACTACCCGACGCCCGAGGTTGATGGCGTGCGCATGCCGGCCGATGACTATTTCCGGCAAACCTCCTTTGAGGGCCTGGAAGAGCGCCTCGCGCATCTCTACCCCAACACTGCCGTGCGTGATGAAAAGCGGCCAACGTATGTGGCGCGGCTGGAGTTCGAGATCAACACCATCCTGAAGATGGGTTTCCCGGGCTACTTCCTGATCGTGGGTGACTTCATCAACTGGGCCAAAAACAATGGCTGCCCGGTCGGTCCGGGCCGTGGTTCTGGCGCAGGTTCACTGGTTGCGTATTCGTTAAAGATCACCGACCTGGACCCTTTGCAATACAACTTGCTGTTTGAGCGGTTTTTGAACCCGGAGCGGGTGTCCATGCCCGACTTCGATATTGATTTTTGCCAGAGCAACCGCGACCGCGTGATCGACTACGTCAAGGACAAATACGGCCACAACGCGGTCAGCCAGATCGTCACCTTCGGCACCATGGCGGCACGCGCAGCCATTCGCGATGTGGGCCGCGTGCTGGACTTTCCCTACGGTTTTTGCGATGGCATTTCCAAGCTGATCCCCAACAAACCGGGGCAGGCCGTGACGCTGCAGCTGTTGCCGGCCGAGCGCAAGAAAAGCGACAAGATGGTCTATGCGCTGGAAGCCGAGCCCTTGCTGGCCGAGCGCGAGCGCAAGGAAGAAGACGTGCATACGCTGCTGGAGTTGGCGCGCAAGCTCGAAGGCCTGACGCGCAACGTCGGCATGCATGCCGGCGGCGTGCTGATTGCACCGGGCAAGCTGACCGACTTTTGCCCGCTGTACTTGCAGCCGGGCAGCACCTCGGCTGTCAGCCAGTTCGACAAGAACGACGTCGAGGCCATCGGCCTTGTGAAGTTCGACTTTTTGGGCCTGGCGACGCTGACGATTCTTGAGATTGCCCGTCAGTTCATCATGGCGCGGCACCCATCGCAAAAGGACTTCAAGTTCGAAAACCTGCCGCTCAACGACCCGAAGGTCTACAAGCTGTTCGCCGACGGCATGACCGAGGCGGTGTTCCAATTCGAGTCGCGCGGCATGCAGGGCATGTTGCGCGATGCCAAGCCGACGCGACTGGAAGACCTGATCGCGCTGAACGCCTTGTACCGTCCCG
>JANYFF010000167.1 GCA_025362825.1 Polaromonas sp.
CAGGCGCCTGCCACGGATGCAAAGCTGGCGCCTGCACGGTGCTCGCTGCAGGAAGCGATGATTTTATTTGTGCGAGTGATGAAAGCGGCAATACAACCACGAGGGCTGCAGCGGCGAGGTGTTTGATGGTCACGAAACTCTTTGGCTAAACGACGTCGCAGAATCACGACCGCATGATGTTACGGGACGTAACGCTGGAAATGAAAAGCATGCTTATAGAAACCTGCCCCACGGGAGGGTGACTGCGCAGGTCCCCAACAACGGCGTCGGGAATCCTGCGAAGATTTTTTACGAGCCCGCCACCTTCATGCGGTTTACCAAAATCGACCCCACGGTCTTGGCACCATAGTTGTACGCGTCCGCACCTACGGCTTGTATGCCCATCAGCATGTCTTTCAAGTTGCCAGCAATCGTGATTTCTTCCACCGGGAAGGCGATCTGCCCTTTCTCTACCCAAAAGCCTGACGCGCCACGCGAATAGTCGCCTGTCACGTAGTTCACGCCCTGCCCCATCAGCTCGGTGACGAACAGGCCGGTACCGAGCTTTTTGAGCATGGCGTCCAGATCGTCGCCGACTTTGGTCTGGCGACTGCTCATCACCAGGTTGTGCGAGCCGCCGGCATTGCCGGTGGTGCGCATGCCCAGTTTGCGGGCCGAGTAGGTGCTTAAAAAATAGCCACGCACAATGCCGGCGTCTACCACCGTGCGGGCACGCGTCTTGACACCCTCTTCATCAAACGGTGCACTGCCCTTGCCCTTGGCCAGGTGCGGGTCTTCGGTGATGTCGATGTGGTCAGGGAAAGCTGCCTTGCCCATGCTGTCCAGCAAAAAAGTGCTTTTGCGGTACATCGCGCCGCCGCTGACGGCCTGCACAAAACCGCCCAACAGGCCAGCGGCCAGTGGCGACTCGAACAGCACCGGGCATTCGCAGGTTTTGACCTTGCGGCTTTTAAGGCGTGACAGCGCGCGTTCGGCGGCGTAACGGCCGACCGACTCGGGGCTGGCGAGGTCGAGGGCATCGCGCATCGAGCTGTACCAGGCATCGCGCTGCATATCGCCATTGCGGCCAGGTGAAGATGCAATCGGCGCTACCGACAGGCTGTGGCGCGAACTGGCATAGCCGCCCCTGAAGCCGCGCGTGTGGGCGCTGAAAAAATGTGACTGCTGGGCCGATACGCCAGCGCCTTCGCTGTTGGTGATGCGCTTTGAAGTTGACAGGGCCGCGGCCTCGCATTTGAGGGCCAGCACAGCGGCTTCTTCAGACGTGATGGCCCACGGGTGAAACATGTCCAGTTCGGGGTGCACGCGTGCAATGTCGCGGTCGGCGGGCAAGCCGGATGACTTGTCTTCAGCCGTGAAGCGGGCGATGTCGTAGGCCGCCTTCACGGTCTGCTGGATGGCGGCGACCGAGAAATCGCTGGTGGCGGCGTTGCCGCGCTTCTGGCCGACATAGACCGTGATGCCGAGTGACTTGTCGCGGTTGCGTTCGACGTTTTCAAGCTCGCCCTTGCGCACGCTGACCGACAGCCCGCAGCCTTCGGAGGCCTCGGCCGCTGCATCGGTAGCGCCGAGCTTTTTGGCATGGGCTAACGCGGTGTCCACCAGGTGCTCGAAGAAATCGCGCCCGTAGCTGAAGCCTTTTTCGGGATTATTGTCGGGCCGGGCGGCTGGTTTGCTGCGTGAGGTGCCGGAAGGCGTGCTTTTGGAGGTCTTTAAGGTCATATGGGTAGCTATGATACTGACTGCTATGAATACCAAGACTCCCAAGGCCATCAAAGGCTACTGGTCCAACGGCCGATTCGTTAAACCCGAAGAAATTGCTTTGGAAGAAGTCGGCCCGCCCAGCAAGACCCAACTCAAGGCCGAAGCCGATGAAAAACAGGCCCTCGGCGAAGCCCTGCTGACGCTGCGCGCCGACCTAATGGCACGGCTTGACCTGCCCGACAAGCTGCTTGACGCCATCAAGGACGCCCGAAAAATCACCAACTTCGAAGGCCGGCGCCGGCAGATGCAGTTCATCGGAAAGCTGATGCGCCCGCTGGACCCGGACCCGATCCGCGAAGCCATCAACGAGCAGCTCAACGGCTCTGCGCAACTGACGCTGCAGTTGCACCTGGCTGAGCAGTGGCGCGACAAGCTGGTGCTGGACGACGAAGCCCTCGGCGCCTGGCTGACCGAATACCCCGCCACTGATGCCCAGCAATTGCGCGCGCTGATTCGCCAGGCCCGCAAGGACTACAAACCCGAAAAACCCGGTGCCGCGCCGCGCCATGGCAAGTCCTACCGCGAGATTTTCCAGATGGTCAAGGACACCATGAAAAATGCAGCGCAGCCCGACGCCGAATAAAAGCAGCAACAGAAACTGCACATGAGCAGCACCTTTGAGCCCGTCAGAATCGGCATCGTCTCGGTCAGCGACCGCGCATCGGCCGGTGTCTATGTTGACAAGGGCCTGCCAGCGCTGAAAGACTGGCTCACGCGCGCACTGTGCAATCCCATTACCTTTGACGAGCGCCTGATTCCCGACGAACAGCACGGCATCAGTGCGGCACTGATCGCGCTGGTCGATGCCGGCTGCTCACTGGTGCTGACCACAGGCGGTACCGGCCCCGCGCTGCGCGATGTCACGCCAGAGGCCACGCTGGCTGTGGCGCACCGCGAGATGCCGGGCTTTGGCGAACAGATGCGCCAGATCAGTCTGCGCTTTGTGCCGACGGCCATACTGTCGCGTCAATGCGCAGTCATTCGTGAAAAAAGTCTCATTCTGAATTTGCCCGGCCAGCCGAAATCTATCGCCGAGACCCTGGAGGGATTAAAAGGTGAGAACGGCGAACAAATTGTTCCGGGCATCTTTGCCGCCGTGCCTTACTGCATTGACCTGATTGGCGGCCCCTACCTTGAAACCCGCGCCGATGTTTGCAAGGCTTTTCGTCCCAAATCTGCCTTGCGACCGGCACCCGGCTAAGCTGCACGCACCAGTCAATGATTCTTCTGAAAGAAAAACCATGCGCCATCTGACTGCCAAAAAAAACCAACCAAAAAGCTCTGCAGCCGCTGTAATACGGGCACTTGCAGCTACTCTTTTAATAGCACCGACGGTTTTGGTACAGGCGCAGACGCCAACGCCGGAGCGGGCACTTGAACCCAGCCTGCCCTACGTTGTCAAGGCATCCGACAAGCTGATCCGCCTGAGCCGCGACCTGCTGGTCACCGGCCACACCTGGAACGATGTGGCGCGCTACAACCAGCTGAAAGACCCCAACGTCATCTTTCCCGGCCAGAAGATCGACATCCCGCTTCGCTTCCTCAAATCCACCGCCGCCGGCGGCAAGGTCATCAGTGCCGAAGGCGACGTCACACTGGGCGGTAGCCCGATGCAGCCGGGCGCATCTATTGGCGACGGCAGCCAGCTTAAAACTGGCGCCAACAGCTCTGCTGTGATCGAAATGGGCGACGGCAGCCGCATCAAGATCCTGCCCAACAGCCTGGCCGAAGTTGTCACCAACCGCAGCTATGCCATGCGCGACGCGTCTACCAGCGGCTCGACCAACTGGTTTTCAGGCCTGATGCGGCTGAGTGCCGGCACGCTGGAGGCGCTGGCCACCAAAAACGTCAGGCGCGCAACCCCGCTTCAGGTTGAAACCCCGACCTCGCTGATCGGCGTGCGCGGGACCGAGTTCCGTGTGGCCTATGACGATCCAGCCAGCAAAAGCGCACGTACCGAAGTGGTTGAAGGCAATGTGCGCACCGACAACCCGGCCCAGCAGGTCGGTGCAGACCTGGTCACCGGCACCGGTGCGGTGGTAAAGCCGGCAGAACGAGAAATCCGCGTGGTCAAGCTACTGCCCGCACCCGACATGGGCAGCGTACCCGGCGAGATCCTCAAACCGGCAGGCGCCTGGCCCATGCCGATTCTGGCCGGTGCGCAGGCTTATCGTGTACAGGTTGCCAGCGACGACAAATTCGACCGCATCGTGCGCGACCTCAAGGTAACAACCGGCAGCGCCGACCTGGCAACGCTGGCTAATGGCAACTGGTTTGCGCGCGTGCGCGGCATTGATGCACAAGGCTTGGAAGGCTTTGACACCGTCAAGCTGATCGCCGTGAAAGACGGCGAGTGGCGCGTGAGCTATTCCAGCATGACGCTGGTCAACGGCAAGGCCCTGCTCAGCTGGACTGGCCAGCAAACCAATGGCCAGCCTATGCCGGCCAGCGGCTACACCGCCGTGCTGGCGCGCGACCAGGCGCTGACGCAGGTGGTGGCCAGGGCTGAAGCCGGCACGCCGGCGTTGGACCTGGGTGACCTCAAACCCGGCGTGTACTTCATCCGGCTGCGCAGCAAGCCTGCAGCGGGTACGGGCATGGACAGCGAAACCTATCGGCTGGAAGTCTCCGGCAACTGGGGTTTCAGCGTTTTTGAGCAGCTGTCGGCTCTGCAGTCCACAAAATAGTCCCTGGTTGGTGGACACCCCGGATTTCACTTCGGGAAGCCGAAAAACCATTAAAAAAGGCTCGGAGTCCCTGAAATTCGGTCACCTTCAGCTATATTTTTAATACCATCCAGATTCCAGAACCTGCCGGACCTTTGGCGGCGTGGCGATTATTTGCCCATCAACTGGTTGAGCTTGTCGGCCTCAAAGGTTTCCTGGAGCGCGGCGTCCGTAGGCACGCAGTCCTTGCGCGGCGTGGCCGGCGAGGCGCTGAGCTTTTCTATCGCCTGCCAGAGCAACGCAATCTGGTGCTCCTGCGACGAAGCGTTGTCTATGAGCCCCTTCATGGCCTGGCTGACCGGATCATCGTCCAGCGTGATGCCGTAGGCCGAGAACTTGGTGCCTGGCGTCACGTCGGCGCTTTCGCCGGTTTTGGAAGGAATAATGCGCGCCGGAATGCCGACCGCCGTTGCACCCGCAGGCACCGGCTTGATGACCACCGCATTGCTGCCAATCTTGGCGCCGTCGCCCACCAGAAAGCCGCCCAGCACCTTGGCGCCAGCACTCACCACCACATCACGGCCCAGCGTCGGATGGCGTTTTGCGCCCTTGTAAAGCGAGGTGCCGCCCAGCGTCACGCCCTGGTAAATCGTGCAACCATCGCCAATCTCTGCGGTTTCGCCGACGACGACGCCCATGGCATGGTCAAAGAACACGCGCTGGCCGATTTTTGCGCCGGGATGAATTTCAATGCCCGTGAAAAACCGACCCAGATGCGAGATAAAGCGCCCCAGCCACTTGAATCCGTTGTTCCAGCACCAGTGCGCGCGGCGATGCAGCACCAGCGCATGCAGGCCGGGGTAGCAGGTCAGGGCCTCCCAGGCGGTGCGGGCGGCCGGGTCGCGGTCAA
This sequence comes from Polaromonas sp., assembly GCA_025362825.1. Classification (GTDB taxonomy): domain Bacteria; phylum Pseudomonadota; class Gammaproteobacteria; order Burkholderiales; family Burkholderiaceae_C; genus Polaromonas. The sequence goes on from JANYFF010000167.1 coordinate 5,341, forward strand.
GGATGCACTGGATGTCGGAGCGGATTCTGGAAAACATGGCCGTAGTCTACCGGCCCGGGTATTTGCCCGCTTGAGGGCCGGTTTACCCGTCGCGAAACGTCAAGGCGGTGAACCGGCACACCAATTGCGTCACACATTGGCGAATATCTTTTGTAGGCGCGAACCACGAGTGCCACTTGCAGGATATAAATGGGAGGTGGGAATATACATTCTGTTACCTTAAAAGGAGGGGTTATGAATGAGCATCTGGCGGGGCAGCGTAAGTGGAGTCACCTTGAGGTCGCAGAGCTGCTGACTTCCCACACCGCGCTGACGGAGCTGACGATAGAAGACGCCCTGAAAGTCGTCCAGCGCATGCACACACGTCCCATCAAACAAGGCGCGGTGCTGGTGCAGGAAGGCACCACCGGCAACAACTACATGCTGTTGATCCTGCGCGGTGAATCGGTAGTTGAAAACGAATCCCTGAAAAAAGCCGACGCACTGCTGCTGGGAATCGTCGGGCCCGGGCACATCATTGGCGAGATGGGTGTGTTTGACGGCGAGCCGCGGTCCGCCACCTGCCGGGCTTTTACCGACATGGACGTCGCCGTACTCGACGGCGATGCGCTGGCCGACCTGATCGCCAACGAACCCACCATCGGTTGCAAGCTGCTGGCAGCACTGTTGCAGCGCACCTTCGCCAGGCTGCGCGCCACCAACAAAAAACTCCGACTTTCCGCTCAGGTCAACCGTGCCCTTGACCACGAAATCGAAAGCCTGTCGAAAGTGCCCGCGGCGGCTCCGAAGGCGCCCTATATCGGCAACCCCTTGATGTCCTAGTGTTTCAATCCGAAGGCCGCACCGCAGCCTGTTGCAGCATCGCCTTGGCCACGCCGCGCAGGATGTGAATTTCCTCGATACTGAGGTCGGCACGGTTAAACAGCTGGTTCAGCCGTGGCAACAGCTTTTTCGGCGATGCCGGATCCAGAAAGCCGATACCAGTCAGTGCCTCCTCCCAGTGCCCCAGCATGCCGGCGACTTCTGCAGCATCGGCCAGCTTGCGTTCGGGCGTGGCTGACTGCACCGCAAAGCCGCCGAGCGCCTCACGCCAGTCATAGGCAATCAGCTGCACGGCCGCGCCGAGGTTGAGCGAGCCGAAATTCGGGTCGGTTGGAATGCTGAGGCAGACGTGGCAACGGTAAACGTCCTCGTTTTGCATGCCGAAGCGCTCGGAGCCGAACAAAAATGCCACACCATCGGGTTTGGGTGCCAAATCGGGCTGCAGCCCCGGATTTCCGGGCGACTGTAGCTCCTTTTTTGATAGCGGTTCACCCAGCAATACAGCAAAGTGCGGGCGCGGCGCCAGCGTCGGCGGGCCGAAATCGCGCGGCGTCATGGCGGTGGCGCACAGGTGCGTCATGCCGTCCAGCGCTTCGTCCAGCGTTTCGACGATGCGGGCATTCTTCAGAACGTCGAGGGCGCCACTGGCGCGCTGTATGGTTTCCTCGCGGCGCAGCACGTTGGCCCAGCGCGGCCGCACCAGCACCATGTCGTCAAACCCCATGACTTTCATGGCCCGGGCGGCGGCGCCCACGTTGCCGGCATGGCTGGTATCGATAAGGACGAAACGGGTTTTCATGGCGATTTCAGGGGCGGTTTACGGGTGGTCTGGCAGGCGCCCGGGCGGATTTTGCGGCAGGCTGGCCAGGGAGCCGGTAAAATGAGGCTATTGTCGCTGTACCGGTTACCGGCCCGCAGCCTTCCTCACGCTTTTGTGAACGCTCTTCCTACAATTTATGTCCAGCAATCTACACCCCATGCTCAACGTGGCCATCAAGGCTGCGCGCGCCGCCGGCGCCATCATCAACCGCGCGGCGCTTGACGTTGAAGCGGTTCGTGTTTCGGTCAAGCAGACCAACGATTTCGTCACTGAAATCGACCAGAAGGCCGAAGAAGCCATCATCGAAACGCTGCTGACGGCCTACCCCGGTCACGGCATACTGGCCGAAGAATCCGGCAGCGAGCATGGCGCCAAAGACTCCGAATTTGTCTGGATCATCGATCCGCTGGACGGCACCACCAATTTCATCCACGGCTTCCCCGTTTACTGCGTCAGCATTGCGCTGGCCGTCAGGGGCAAGGTTGAGCAGGCCGTGGTGTATGACCCCACCCGCAACGACATTTTTTGCGCCACCAAGGGCCGTGGTGCGTACATGAACGACCGCCGCATCCGCGTGGCCAAGCGCACCCGCCTGCAGGAATGCCTGATTTCAACTGGTTTCCCCTACCGCCCGGGCGACAAGCTTAAGAGCTACC
>JANYFF010000186.1 GCA_025362825.1 Polaromonas sp.
TCCGCGAGCGCCGTCGCGATGCGGCTCTGAAGACCGCACCCTGAACCGGATCTTCCCCAGAAAAAAAGCGCTGGCAATCGGCGCTTTTTTGTTTTCACTATTATTTTTATAGCGAAAGATGTCGACTTGACAAGGGCCTCAAGTCATTTCAGCAGTATTTTCATCAATAACCGTCAGTTGACAGCGCGTAGCTGACATGTCGCGGCTCTATAAGGTGACCCTGGCTGTTGGGCACCGCGCGGATGCTGATCACGGGCTGAGCTGCGATGACGCTGCCGTAAATCGTCGCAAAGGCAATGTCCGCGGCATCGCGCCCGGTGGCGAAGCGCACAAATCCCATGGGGATGGCGGTGCCCGACGGGTCAAACATATACCAGCGGTCGCCCAGGAAGACCTCGACATAGGCGTGAAAATCGGGCGGTCCGAGGATGGGGTCGGCGCCGTAGTCCATGCCGCTGGCCATGCGCGCCGGCAGGTTGGCGGCGCGGCACAGTGCAATCATCAGGTGTGCGAAATCACGGCAGACGCCGACACGCTCTATCAGAGTGTCCAACGCCGAAGTGTTGCTGTTGCTGGTATTGCCCTGAAAACTCACATGCTGCTGGACCCAGTCGCAAATCGCGTTGGCGCGGCTATAGCCCAGTGGCAGGTGACCGAACTGCTGGCTGGCCAGGTTCAGCAGGCGGTCTGACTGGCAGTAGCGGCTGGGATAGAGGTAAGGCAGTACTTCGCCCGGCAAGGCCTGCAAACTGAGTTCGGGCAGCAGGTCGACCCTTGCCTCGAAATGCACCAGCTCCACCACCGCGTGGTAGCGCAGCACAAACAGGCCGGGTTCGGCGTGCAAGCGCAAAAAACGGCTTTGGGTAGCGGGGTCGGTGTAGCCGGTTGACGGCAGGTCCTGGTTCAGGATGAGGGATTCGCTGACGACGATCTGCCGCGGTGTGTAGGCGGCCTGGATGTTGAAAATAAAATCGCAGCCCGGCGCGCCTACTTCATAGCCCAGTTCGGTGGAGAGTTCAAGCCTGACCATAAGGTGCTTTCATGGGAGTGATCAAAAAAACTGTTTGCTCAAAGGGAAACAGGTTATGGCCGATAACGCAAACCACGGCAGTGCGCTCAACGGCAGTACAACCGACCGTAGGTGTGGCGCAGATCTAACCCGCAAACTATTGGGCCAGCACCAGCGCGTGTGAAAAGCGGCTGGCGAAGTTTGCCGAACGCCGATGCGGGGCTCATCCGACAAGTCACCGGCTCTGGCACCTACAAACAGGTGACTGCATGGGAATGCTATTTTTTTAAGAGCAAACTATGCAGCAAATACGTGGGCTAGGAGCCTTTTTGACCATCTTTGGTCTATTTTCTTGTTTTCGCGCCGGTTTACCCGCCAGATGGACTGGGCGGACTAAATCACCTTGACGGCCCGGCCTATGAATTGGATCGGGCCGGTGGGCCGGTTGAGCGGGGAGCCATTGACTGGCTCCAGCGTCAGTTCAAACAGCTGGTTGGGCTGCAGCGGTGGCAGTTTGTCGAGCGGGATTTTTATGGTTTGCCCAGGCTTGACCAGCCCCAGCGATACCGGACCGCTCCAGTTCTCGCCCTTGGTCCAGAACTGCAGGGACTTTTCAGCCGGTACCTCGGCCAGCCCCAGCGGAATCAAGCTCAGTTGCTTTGGGCTGCTTGCTTGAATCACCCAGCCCGGCGCCTTGTCCTGCGGGGCGACCAGCACCACCATGTACTGCGGCGCAGCAGGCATGACGCCTGGCCGCGCAACCAGCACGACCGCCAGCACCGTCGCGGCTGCGAAACCTGTGCCCGCCAGGCTGCGCCAGAGCTGTACGCTGTTCCACAAGCCGTGTTTTTCGGGTGGCTTGGCCAGCACCGGTACCGGTACGGCTGTGGCTGTGGCTGTGGCTGGCCCCATGCTGGTCTCGATGCGCTGCCAAAGCTGTGCGGAAGGGTCCACGGGTTCGACCAGCGAGGCCAGCGGCAGCAACTGCTCCTGCCAGTGGAGCACGGCCGTGCGCAGCTCTGCGTCCAGCGGCAGGCGTTCTTCTACCAAGCGGCGCTGCGCGGCCGAGAGCGTGCCCAGCACGTATTCGCCAGCAAGGTCCTTCATGTTGTGGAGGTCGGCTGCGTCAGTCATGCCATGCACTCCCGCAGGCTGCCCATGCCGCGCTTGATCCAGGCCTTAACGGTGCCCAACGGGGTTTGTATGCGCTCGGCAATCTCCCCGTGCGAACAGCCGTCCACATAGGCGTAAAGAATGCAGTTTCGTCGTGCGGGCTCAAGCCGCGACAGGCAATCATTGAGTTTGCCCAGGCTGGCCTGCAGCTCAAAGGCGTCGCCCAGCTGGTGATGCGCCTCCATCGATGCCTGTGCATCAATCGCCTCGGCGGTTTCCTCGTCCACACCGACCTGGCGCGCACCGTTGCGCACCGCATTGAGCGCTAGGTTGCGCACCACGCTGTAAATCCAGCCGCGGCCGGAGCCCAGTCGGGCGTCAAACCCGGCCGCTTTGGTCCAGATGTTCATGAAGGCGTCATGCAGCACGTCCTCGGCCTGCTGGCGCTGGCGCACAATGCGCAGCGCCACGCCCAGAAGGTGCCGGCTTTCCTGCTGGTAGAGCGCCTGCAGGGCGTTGCGGTCACCGCTGGCACAGGCCTGCAGGGCTTGTTCGTAATCAAAGGTTGCGGCTTCTGGCACAGCTGTCACGTTGGGACCCATCGGCAGGTTCGGCATGCAGGAATGAAAGCAACTGACACGCCATTCGGGTGAGTCAGTTGCAGCACTGCGCATGATAGTAGCCGACGTAGGTCCTGCGTGGGCAGGCCAGGCGAGACGGGTCCTAATTACATGGCTTTCCAGAAAATATAGTCGGCCTGGTATTTCACGATTTCCTTTTTGCCCTTGCTTGCAGCGTCGCACACGGTGGCTGGAGCCACGCCGCCCTTGATGGCAACGCGCTGGATGTGCGTTACGCCGGTCATGGCGCCACTGCCCATGGCTGGATTGGCCTTGACCAGCTGGTACGGGATGTTGCCGGCACCGGCAGGTGCCACAGCCAGTTGCGTGGCCGTGACTTTGGAGCCGTCCATCGATTCCCAAGTGGCAGGTGGGCCATAGTATTTGCCGACCTGGCGGCCGCTGCGGTCATTCAGCACGGCATTGGGGCCGACAAACACCCACTCGGTCGCGCCGGGTGTGTTGGCCTTGTCGCGGCATTCATAGGTGATGTCACCCGAACCCACGGTTTCCATCGCCACACGGTTGCCAGCCGGTACCCGCACGGTGTCGGGCAAGCCGTCCTGGCTAAACATGGGGGCTGCTGGCGGCGGCGAGCCACAGGCAGTCAGCAGGGCGGCAGCAGCCACGGCAAGAAGCGAAAGGTGTTTGTTCGACATGAAATACTCCAGAAAAGTTAAGCGACGAGGACTTGTGGCAGCGTTTTTTGCGCTGCTACAGGTACTACACGCCAGCAAGCTTTTTGGATGCAGTCAGTTGAAATTATTCTTCGACGAGCGCTTCAGCCGGTGGTCCGGCCAGCGCGGCCCTGCGCCGCTCACGGTGCAAATAAACAATCAAACCACCCCAAATAACCAGCGTAGCAGCGGCCAGCCACCAGTCCGCCAGCCATTCAAGGACGGACGTTTCGCCAGCGCCCGACCAGACTTCCAGCCGGACACGGTCCATGCGGACATTCCTGGCCGCCAGCAGGCGCAGGCTGGGCGTTACCAGACGGCCCGCCTCCAGCGTCACTGGCTCCGAAGCAAGCACCAACTGCAAGGGCTCGCCTGCACGCGCACTGGGCTCGCCCATGGCCGCCATGCTGCCGGGCAGATCACTCCAGTAGGGCTGCCAGCGGGCGGCCATGTCGTCGGTGTCCACGGCCTGGCCCAGCATTTTCACGACCAGGGTGTAGGGGTTGCCGCTGCTGCTCACCCTGAACTCGGCACCGGTCCAGCCACGAATTTGCGCCAGAGCGCTGGTAACGGCCACCGGCTGGCTGTGAATCGCCTCGTTGTACTGGTCCAGCAGCACGGCCGGCAACTCGTAAGAGCCGACCAGCGTCTGACCATGGCGCGATGGGCCGTCCTGGGCCAGCGCGGAAGCCGGCGCAATAAAAGCCCCGCACAGCAGTACGAGACAAATCCAGCACATGCCCCACACACGAACAACCAACATCCTCACGCTTGCGGCTCCCCTGCGTCGATAGTACCCAGGATCAGGCTTCGTCCATGAAGCGGACCTTGACGCTCTTGCCCTTGACGCCGCCATTGCTCAGCTTTTGCTGGGCCAGGCTGGCCATGTCGCGACCCACGGCAACATAGGTCGAAAATTCATTGACGTTGATCTTGCCGACCTGCTCGCGTGTAAAAGGCGGCACATTACCAGCCTCGCCAGTCAGCGCGCCCAGCACATCACCGGCACGAATCTTTTCCTTGCGGCCGCCGACAATCTGCAGCGTGACCATGGGCGGCAACAGGAGTTCGTTGCTGGCGGCGGTCAGCTCGCTGAGCTTGTGCCACTCGGACTCGGCCTTTTGTAACACCTCAATCTTGCCCACATGGCCCATCTCGTCCATGCTGGCCAGACTGATGGCCCAACCCTCTTCGTCGGCACGCCCGGTGCGGCCAATGCGGTGAATGTGGATTTCTGCGTCAGGCGTCACGTCAACATTGATGACCATTTCCAGCTGGTTGATGTCCAGCCCTCGCGCAGCCACATCGGTAGCGACCAGTACCGAGCAGCTGCGATTGGCAAACTGCACCAGCACCTGGTCGCGTTCTCGCTGCTCCAGCTCGCCAAACAGCGCCAGCGCACTAAAGCCCTGGTCTTTCAAATAAGCCACCAGCGCCCGGCACTGTGACTTGGTATTGCAAAAGGCCAGCGTGCTGGCCGGGCGAAAATGCCGCAGCACCTGAGCAACTGCGCCCAGGCGGGCCTCGTCGTGGTCACTGTCGGGCACCTGATACCAGCGCTGCTGGATTTTTGTTTTTTCATGCTGCGCCTGTACGGTAATCGTCTGCGGCTCTTTCATGAACTGTTTGCTGATTTTTGCAATGCCCTCGGGGTAGGTTGCTGAAAACAGCAGGGTCTGGCGTTCTTTAGGGCATTGCTTGGCAACGGTCGCAATGTCGTCAAAAAAGCCCATGTCCAGCATGCGGTCGGCTTCGTCCAGCACCAGCGTGTTCATCGCATCCAGCTTGAGGTTGCCGCGCCCGAGGTGGTCCATGATGCGGCCCGGCGTGCCGACAATGACGTGGGCACCGTTCTCCAGACTGGCCGTCTGGTTGCGCAGCGGCACACCACCGCAGAGCACCACGACCTTGACGTTTTCTTCAGCCCGCGCCAGGCGGCGGATCTCAGTGGCGACCTGGTCGGCCAGCTCGCGCGTGGGGCACAGCACCATGGCCTGCACGGCAAAGCGCCGGGCATTGAGGTTGGCCAACAGTGCAATGCCAAAGGCGGCCGTCTTGCCGCTGCCGGTTTTGGCCTGGGCAATCAGGTCTTTGCCCAGCAGTGCTACCGGCAGGCTGGCGGCCTGGATGGGTGTCATCTGGGTGTAGCCGAGCTGGGTCAGATTGGCCAGCACATGGGCAGGCAGAGCGAGCGTCGCGAAGTCAGTAAGAGAGGTAGTCATAACCTGATTATCGTAGGGTGCGTCATTTGCATTTATGGTCATGCACCACAACCGTCGCTATACCGCGGCGGGAGGGCTGACTTACCTGTGCTTCGTGCATGGGTTTTGCCTTCAGCCAATTTAACCAGTAAATATCTATAAGATACATTGCACGCAATTAAATTGCGTGAATATCTCAACTGTATTTAATTCTGAATGCCGTTGCGTGTACTTTTAAAACTCGTCAAAACAAAGTGAGCTCATCAATGTCTTCTGACAACGCCAACGTTAGTGCAACCCCATCGCGCAGAAATCTGCTGGTCGGCAGCGCAGCCATCGTCGCCAGTGCTGGCGCAGCAGCAGCCGCCCACGTTGGTGGCGCCGCTGCCATGCCAGCCGATCACAAGTCAATGCACCGTACCAATATGGTCACCACCAAGGACGGCGCACAGATTTATTACAAAGACTGGGGCACCGGCCCGAACACCGTGGTGTTCAGCCACGGTTGGCCCCTCAGTGCCGACGCCTGGGAAGACCAGATGATGTTTTTGGCGTCCAACGGCTACCGCTGCATTGCCCACGACCGCCGCGGCCATGGCCGCTCCACCCAGCCCTGGGACGGCAACAATTACGACACATTTGCGTCAGATCTTGACACCTTGGTGTTAACACTGAATATCAGCAACGCAACTTTCGTGGGGCATTCCATGGGTGGCGGTGAGGTGGCGCGCTACCTTGGCAAGTTTGGCAGCGCGCGCGCTTCAAAAGCGGTATTGATTGCTGCCGTAACACCTTTGATGCTCAAAACCGCCACGAATCCCGAAGGCACGCCGATGAGCGCCTTTGACGGCATTCGTGCCGGATTGCAGGCTGACCGTGCCCAGTTCTATAAAGACCTGACCACACCATTTTTTGGTTTCAACCGCACCGGCATCAAAGACTCGCAAGGCCGCCGCGATACCTTCACCACGCTGGGTATGCAGTCCAGCTTGCGCAGTTCCTACGAATGCGTCAAGCAGTTTTCAGAAACTGACTTCACGGAAGATCTGAAAAAAATGACGCTGCCGACCTTGGTTATTCACGGTGATGACGACCAGATTGTGCCGATCGCACCATCAGCCATCGCCGCCTCAAAAATCCTGAAAAACGGCCGCCTCGAGATTTACAAGGGTGGATCACACGCAATCCCGCAAATGAACAAAGACAAACTCAATGCAGACTTGCTGGCATTCTTGAAAAACAGTTAATTTGACGAACTGGGGCGACATCTGACCTCGGGGCCACCGATATTGGCAAACGCAGCCGGCATCAGTGGCTGATAGCCCCCAGAAAAGGGGATGAAGATGACGTCCCCCAACGCAATGCAGCGAGGTTTGAACCCGCGTCGTCGATCGTACCTTGCAGCGCAAAAGACTCTAAGCGGAATCCCACCGCAGCCGATGACCACACCCCGGAAAAGTTGCGCTGCCAGTGGTAACGTGGTGGCATATTTTGCGCAGCAAGGAAAGTGACATGCATACCTTTGATTTCGACCTTTTTGTCATAGGCGGCGGTAGCGGCGGCGTACGTGCCGGCCGCATGGCAGCCCAGCGCGGTGTGCGGGTGGCGCTGGCCGAGGTGGCCGACATGGGGGGAACCTGCGTCAACGTCGGATGCATTCCAAAAAAACTTTACAGCTACGCTGCCCACTTCGCCGAGTCGTTCGAGGAGTCGCACGGCTTTGGCTGGGTCGGTGAAACGCCAAAGTTCGACTGGGAGATCCTCAAGGCCAATCGTGCACGTGAGATCTCGCGCCTTAACGGCGTGTACACGCAGCTGCTCGAAAACGCCGGTGTCAAAATCATCAAGGGCTGGGCCAGGCTGCTTGATGCGCACACGGTTGAGGTCGAGGGCCGGAAGTTCACCTCCAAAAACATACTGATTGCAACCGGCGGCACGGCCACGGTACCGGCCGTGCAGGGCCACGAGCACATCGTGACGTCCGACAGCATGTTCGACCTGACGCCCTTCCCCAGACGCCTGCTGGTGGTGGGCGGCGGTTACATCGCCTGCGAGTT
>JANYFF010000193.1 GCA_025362825.1 Polaromonas sp.
CCGCTGAGGCCTATTTTGGGAACCTCGAAGATGGTGCCAGGATTGAGACGCCATTTCGTCTGACCTTCGGGCTGGCCGGCGGCTGGGGGCTGGCACCCATCATTTCTGCCACGACCGGCAAAAGCGGTCACCACCATCTGCTCGTCAACCGCGACTTGCCTCTTGACTTCAAGAAAGCCCTGCCGTTTAACGACCAGTACATTCACTTCGGCAAGGGGCAAATGGAAACCGTCCTGACGCTGGAGCCGGGCACCTACACCTTGCGATTGCTGCTTGCCAACGAAAAGCATTTACCGCATTTTGTTTACAGCAAGCCGATCAAGATCACGGTGACACGCAAGAATAAAGACATTGATCCCAAGAGCCTTGTCAAAAAAGGCATATCGATGCCAAACCTGGTAGCGGACGCCAAACTTAACTCGCCGTTCAAGGTTGGATTTCATGCGTCAGGGCTCAATGTGGCGCATCTGAGCCAGGCAGAAAAAGATACCGGCCACTTTCGCCTGACCGTGACGCCGCAAGCCGGTGGCAAGCCGGCCGAGCTGGACTTTGTCAACGGCCAAACAGAAGTCTGGTTATCGCCACCGCCAGGCGCCTATGCCTTGAAGCTGGATTTTCTTGACAACGCCAACCCCGGTAAGACCCTGACTGATTCAATTAGCTTGCCGGTGCGCGTGCAGTAAAGCGGGTCTATCGGGATCAGCCAGCCAGAGCCGCCTTCACCGCCGCTGACACCTGCCCCATGTCGGCCTTGCCTGCCAGCTTGGCCTTGACTGCACCCATCACCTTGCCCATATCGCCGGGGCCTATCTTTGTTCCTGATGCTTCTCCCATTTCGGTCACGATCGCCTTGACGGCTGCCGTGACTTCTTCGGCGCTCAGGCGTGCCGGCAAGTAGGCCTGCAGCACCACCAGTTCAGAGGCTTCTTTGTCAGCCAGATCCTTGCGGTCGGCCTTCTGGAAGGCTTCAATCGAATCTTTGCGCTGCTTGATCAGCTTGTCGACGATGGCGATGACCGCGGCGTCGTCCAACACCACGCGCTCATCGACCTCCTTTTGTTTGCAAGCAGACAGCAGCAGCCGGATGGTGCCCAGGCGCTCGCTGTCTTTGGCGCGCATGGCGTTTTTCATGTCTTCGGTGATCTGGTCTTTGAGTGCTGACATGGTGGTTTTCCTGATTTGAATGAAATCTAAAGTCAAAAACACAAAAGCCCGCAGAGATTCCTCATGCGGGCTTTTGGCTTGCCGTGAGGCGTGTACTTTTAATACAGCTTCTTGGGCAGCTGCATCGAGCGGATGCGCTTGTAATTACGCTTGACGGCAGCAGCCTTCTTGCGCTTGCGCTCGGCGGTTGGCTTTTCGTAGAACTCGCGGGCACGCAGGTCGGTCAGCAGGCCGAGTTTTTCAATAGTGCGCTTGAAACGGCGCAGAGCCACGTCAAAGGGCTCGTTGTCTTTTACACGAATGGTCGTCATTGATGAGTTGATCCAAAAATTTGCGTCGTTAGTGATCTGATCAGAATCAGGCCGGACGCGGGTTTGCTAGCAAAGCCTTGGATTATATACCACCCCCACGGTTGCTCACTTCGTGTAGCGCCCTGCCCCCCGAAGGGGCCGCTGCGCCTTGCGGCCGGCGAAGCCGGACCGCGGCCCCTACTGACCTTAGTACGGGGGCAAGCCAGCGAGATTCACGCGCTGGCTTGCTGTTTCTGTGACAACGCTTCAGCGCAGGCATAAGCAGACGCCCAGGCCCATTGAAAGTTATACCCGCCCAGCCAGCCGGTAACGTCCACCACTTCGCCTATGAAATACAGGCCGGGCTGCTTTGACTCCATGGTTTGCGACGACAAATCCCGGGTGTCTACGCCGCCTACCGTGACTTCGGCTTTTCGGTAGCCCTCGGAGCCGTTGGGCACCAGTTGCCAGTCGGCCAGACGTTCGGCCAGCGCCAGCAGCGCTTTGTCGGGCACATCGACGATGGGGCGTTGCAGTGCCGGGTCTGTGCTGGCCCAAGCGTCGGCTAGCCGGCTGGGCACCAGGCCAGCCAGTTCGTTGGCGACTCGCTTTTTGGAGCTGTTTTTGGCGCGCAGCAGTGTTTCCGGCACATCTTTGCCAGGTGCCAGATTGACATGGACCGCCTGGCCTTCGCGCCAGAAACTGGAGATTTGAAGCACCGCTGGCCCGCTCAAACCCTTATGGGTAAAAAGCAGGTCTTCGGTAAATACAGTAGCCTTTTTGCGCTGTTTGGGTGTCGCGTCGGCGGCTCCCGTCTCAATCGTCACTGGCAGCGCCAGCCCTGCCAGTTGGGCAAATGGCGCCCAGTCGTCGCCGTCAAATGTCAGGGGCACCAGTGCGGGCCGGGTTTCGACCATGCGCACACCGAATTGCTGGGCCACACGGTAGCCAAAATCAGTCGCGCCGATTTTGGGGATCGACAGCCCGCCAGTGGCGATCACTAGCTGTGGCGCTTCAATCAGACCACGGTCACTATCTATTTGATAGCTGGAGAAACCCATTTCTCCGGGGCTGGCGGCATTATTGACTATATTTTTGATACTGCAGGGCTGCCAGTGCGTCACTTTGCCCGCTGCACATTCGGCGAGCAGTAGCTTGATGACGTCTTCGGCCGAATGGTCACAAAAAAGCTGGCCCTTGTGTTTCTCATGAAAAGGCACGCCGTGCTTTTGCAGCAGGGCGATGAAGTCCTGCGGGGTGTAGCGCGACAGCGCAGAGCGGCAAAAGTGCGGGTTGTCGCTCAGGAAGTTGGCTGGCGTGGTATCCCGGTTGGTGAAGTTGCAGCGGCCGCCACCTGAAATCCGGATTTTTTCGGCAATCTTGTCGCTGTGGTCCACCAGCAGCACCTTCAGCCCGCGCTGGCCGGCCAGGCCGGCACAAAAAAGCCCGGCAGCCCCTGCACCTATGACGACGACATCAAACTGGTGTGCTTGCGGATTGTTCATTGATAAAGTGTAGTGGCGTGGGCCGGCGCAGGTGTTTTTGGCTGGCATCAACACGCCTCCCTCGGTTATCCTGCAGGCTTGTGGGACGGGGCAAAAAAATAATGCGGAGCACTAATAAATGAGTTTTCTTTCAGAACTGAAAAGCCAGGCCAGTGCCCTGCAAAAGCAGCAGGCCGGCACGGTGCAAGACCATGTGGCCACCACCAAGGTCTGCGAGGTGGCCTGCCACACAGCGCTGCGCTACCTGCAGGACCTGTGCGCGCAGCTCAACGTGATCAGCCCGCCGGCTACTGGCGGCTACAGCCTGGACGGCAAGACGCGGTTTCCGGCCATGGTTCTGAAGAATTTTCGCTGTGATTCACGCAAGAAAACGCTGCGCAACGAGGAAGTTTTTGACACCATAGGCGCCGGCTGGGAACTGTTACCCGGCACTGGTAGCGTGGCCGTGCACAGCGTGACGGTGAACTTTCCACCCGACCTGGAGCGCGTTAACCAGCGCCTGTCGGCGGGTCAGATCCAGCACGAACGCAAGGAAGTCCGCCATCCGGACACCAACAAGCTGCAGGCCTATGTGTTCGAGTACCGTACCCAGTCACGCGGCGCCATCATGATCACGCCCGACCACGATGCGGGGCAAATAGCTTTTCGCGTCAGCAACGTTGGTGGCTTTGAGGTGATGAACACCAGCTACCCCGCTGCGCAGGTCACGCAGGGGTTGCTGGATGAACTGGCTAAAAAGCTGGTGGGCCAGTCCAGCCGCTTTGGCTGACCGGTCTTAGCGTTAGTCTCACTTCAGCCTTTCCAGATAAACGGAAACTTCAGCTGCCTGACAAGTCCCCAACCTTATATGGGTTTGTCGTCATTGTTGAAGGTAAACCTTGCCCTGGCTTACCGGATAACATCAGTCAGCCTGTTTAGAGCCCACACCCACAATGCTTCAATCCGCTTGCTTGTCAGACTCCGATATTTCCCGCATCATTGAAATGGCATGGGAAGACCGTACGCCGTTTGAGGCGATTGAATTGCAGTTTGGCCTGAATGAGTCTGCGGTAGTTGCGCTGATGCGCTCGCAGATGAAAGCCTCATCGTTTCGGATGTGGCGCAAGCGCATGAAAGGTCGGGTGACAAAGCATGCTGCGCTACGGCCTGAAGCCATGAACAACAGCGGCCCGCATATCGCGCGGCATCGCATCGCTCAGCGGTAGGCCAGGCCGCGCAGAACGCAACTGGCTGTTAGCCGAATTCCCTCAAGCGCGTGGCATCGGCTTCGCCAGAAAGCGCCAGCAAGCCCTGCAACACATCGCCGACGACGATGACGCTAGGGCTTTGCAACTGTTCGCGTTCTATGGTTGACCGCAGGGCCGACAGGATTGTCACGGCATGGCGCTGCGTGGGTAGGCTGGCGTTCTGGATGATGGCTACAGGTGTCGCCGGTGCAAGGCCTTTCAGCAGCTCGTCCTGGATCTGCTGCGAACCTGTCACGCCCATATAGATCACCAGCGTCAGTCTGGCCTGTGCGGCGGCGCTTGCCAGCGCTGCAAAGTCGGTGCCGGCATCGCCCGGCTTGGCGTGGCCTGTAACAAACACCACGCCATGCGCATGCTGGCGGTGCGTCAGCGGCACGCCGAGTGAAGTCACGGCGGCCAGGCCGGCGGTGATACCGTTGATGACGGTTACTTTGACACCGGCTTCCTGCAGGTGCTCGACCTCTTCGCCGCCGCGGCCAAAGATAAAGGGATCACCGCCCTTGAGGCGCACCACGTTGTCGCCTTCGCGTACCGCCATCAGCATGAGCTTTTCAATAAAGGCCTGCGGCGTTGACTTGCAGCCACCGCGCTTGCCGACGTAAACGATGCGCGCGCCAGGACGCGCAAACGCGACGATCTCATCGCTGACAAGGTCGTCAACAAAAAGCACCGAGGCGTTCTGGATGGCCTTGACGGCCTTCAGTGTCAGCAACTCGGGATCACCCGGGCCGGCGCCGACCAAGGTGCATTTGCCGTTGCCAGAAGAATTGTTTTTAGGGCTGTTCATAGTTCTGATGCTAGACGCAAGATGTGTTCCACCTGCCGCTCGATTGACGCCGGCACAGGCTGGGTGCCGGCCATCACAGCACGGATGTAGCCTGCGGTTGAAATGGCGTCGGGTGTCTTTGGCAAATCGGGCAGTGATGCCAGCGTGCCGGCCTGGGCTTCCTGTAGCAGTCGGCGCTGGCCGTGAATGAAGGCGTCCATCTGCGGCATGCGGCGCGCGTCGGCCACCACTTCGCCTTCTGTGCCGCGCAGCAGCATTGCGTTGGCCTTGATCAGCTCGAAAGTCTGCGCCATCGATACGGCATATTCGGGGTGCGTGTAGCTGCTGACGACCAAGCTTTTGCCGATGCACGGATTCATGATCTTGACCAAGCTGTGCGCCGGATTGCGCAAGCCGACCACCCGGCGCACATCCAACAGGCGCTTCAGGGCCGGGCAGAGCGCTTCAGTTGCGACAAAGCCGAGTGTGCCAGGCGCTATTGATTTAGTAGCATCATGTGCAGAAATATCCAAGGCTGCGAGGACTTCTGCTGAGAAAACCCGGGCGGATTCAGTCGGCGTGCCATGCACCAGTACCGCCAGACCTTCACGCGCCAGCAACAGCCCTAGCAGCGGCGTCAGCACTGGCAGCTTGCGTGCGCCGTTGTAGCTGGGCAGCACGACCGTAGGGGTGCCGCTGCCGTTGTCAGGCAGGCAGGCCAGACGCTGGTGCGTGGCGTCAAGAAAGCCAGCCATCTCTTCAGCAGTCTCGCCCTTGATGCGCATGGATAGGCAAAACGCGCCGATTTCGAGGTCGGTGACGAGGCCGTCGAGCACCTGCCCGAGCAGGTCGCCCGCTTGCTCGCGCGACAAGGCCCGCGCGCCGTCCTTGCCGCGTCCGATTTCCTTGATGTATTGGCTGATGCCCATGATGCCCGTTGAGGTTGTCGAACCCGTGATTGTCGGCTAAGGCCGATAAGTTGCGGTTATTTGCTTAAGCAACCCGCTGGATGGGAATGAAGCTGCGCGGCGCGGCGCCCTGGGCGGCTGGCACTGCGCTGCGCGACGCCCGCACCATGCGCTTTAGTTCGGGGACGCACGAGCCGCAGTTGGTACCGCATCTCAACGCGCCCTGCAGCGATGCCAGGCGGTCTTCATCTGTCGACAGGTAGCCCGCGCCGCCGCCGCCCTGGTTGATGTCGACCAAGTGTGCCTCGATGGCTGTATCGGTGACGTTCAGGCAGCTGCACACCGGTTTGCCGCGCGACTGGACGGCCACGGGCGGCCTGGCGCCCGGCAGCAGCAGCAAGCGGCCATAGGCTTGCGCCGGCAATTCATCCTGCAGCAGGGTCTTGATCCAAGCTTCGGCGCTGGTATCACCCGCAAGCACGAAGCCCGCGAGCTCGGCATGCTCACCCGTGCGGACAAGTCGCACTGTGCGGCGCTGGCCTTTTTTGCGGTCGGCGTAGTGCAGCGCATCGGCGCCCGACAGGCCCAGGATGCGCTCGATACTTGCCAGCGTGTCGTCGGACGGTGCTTGCTGCCCTGCGGCGCGAAACAGCACGCCGGTGCGTTCACGGGCCACACTGCCGGGCATTGGCACCAGCGGCGTGTTGTTTGAAAACGGCACACAGCTGGTGAAGGGAAAGGCCTTAATGAAGGGCTTGAGTTGTTCGCGGGCGCTCAGCGCATCTGTATCGGGCAGCCAGGCCATGGCCAGCAGTGACCAGGGCATTTCAGCCTTGAGGATTTTTACGGCCGCATGCTTGAGCTCGGGTTGTTTCGATGTTGGGCAATAGGCCGATGTGGTCAGCGCATTAATGCCGGCAAGGGCTTCGCCGCTGCCAGACACTCCGCTTAAATATTCTTCGCCCCAGTGCATGGCAATAAAGGCTTGGCTGACGGCGACTTCGCGCGATGCCTGCAGGGGCACGACGATGGAGCCGCGCTTGGAGGTGACGTGTACCAGGTCACCTTCCTTGAGCAGCCGGCGCGCCATGTCCTGCACATTCATCTGCACCGAGGGCTCGGCAACGTGGCCGAACAGCCGGCCCAGTGTGCCGGTACGGCTCATGCCATGCCACTGGTCGCGCATGCGGCCGGTCGTCAACGAAAACGGGTAGCGAGATTCGCGCGGCTCAGCTACGGGTTTGTAGACCGTGTTGGCAAAGCGTGCCTTGCCGTCGGGGGTCGGGAAAAGGGCGTCTTCATACAGCCTGACCTTGCCCGCGGTTTCGCCGGTTTTGAGCGGCCATTGCTGCGGCGTGGCGTCCAGCATGGCGTAGCTCATGCCGGTGATGTCAAGGTCGCGCCCGCGGGTGGATTCGCGGTGTTCGTTCCAGATGGCTTCCACGCCCTGCGCTTCGTTTTCGAGGCTGTAGGGGAAAAGCGTGCTGCTGTCGGCGGAACCTTGCGCAAGTAATTTTTCAAGCCGCTGCGCAAATTCGACTGCAATCGACCAGTCATGTCGCGCCTCACCGGGCGCAGCCACGGCTGGCCGCACACGGCTGATGCGGCGCTCGCTGTTGGTTACAGTGCCCGTCTTTTCGCCCCAGGTGCTGGCCGGTAGCAGCAGGTCTGCGTAGTCGCAGGTTGACGGTGTGGCAAACGCTTCCTGCACGATGACGAGTTCAGCGCGCTCCAGCGCACGTCGAACGGTGGACTGGTCGGGCATGGACTGGGCTGGATTGGTACAGGCTATCCACAGCGCCTTTATTTCGCCGTCTGCTGCTGCCTGGAACATCTCGACGGCGGTCTTGCCCGGCTTGTCGGGCACGCCGGCCACGCCCCAGAGCGCAGCGATTTCGGCACGGTGCGCCGGGTTGGCCATGTCGCGGTGGGCGCTCATCAGGTTGGCCAGGCCGCCGACTTCGCGTCCGCCCATGGCATTGGGCTGGCCCGTCAGCGAGAAAGGGCCGGCGCCCGGTTTGCCAATCTGGGCGGTGGCCAGGTGCAGGTTGATCAGTGCAGCATTTTTTGCTGTGCCGCTGCTCGACTGGTTCAAGCCCTGGCAATACAGGCTCAGCGTTGCGGTGGACGTTGCAAACAGCTTTGCGGCGGTAAACAAATCGTCTTTTTTGATGCCGCAGGTCTCACTGACCAGGTCCGGGGTGTAGTCGCGTACAGTGGCTTTGAGCGCCTCGAAGCCGCTGGTGTGGGCGGCGATGTAGGCGTTGTCAAGCCAGCCTTCCCACAGCATGATGTGCAGCATGCCGTTAAAAAGCG
>JANYFF010000198.1 GCA_025362825.1 Polaromonas sp.
CTTGTCGTCAATACGAACATAAAGCTTGCCGGAACTTTGGGCATCAACGCCACGGATACTCGAGTCACCATAGACCGGGTAAAAGGCGTTGGGATCTATAGCGTCAAAAAGTCTCTTGCGAACATCTTTGTCCGAATCGTAGGCCAGCGTCAGCAGGTACTGGCCCCTGACCTTGCCTTTCAGGTAGACGGCTGCCCGCGCGCCCAGGTTCGTCTTGCCGCCGTTGAAATCCTTGGTAAAACCCTTGAGCTCGTTGTCGAAACCATCGTTCTCGCGAACTGGCGTGATCTGGCGGGGATCAAACTTATCAGAGCGTAAGCGACCTTCAAGCAAGCCAACCGCAACGAAATCCCGAAGGTCGGGAACGTAGCGAACCACTACCTTCTCGGCAACACCCTTGACCGAGACTCTGAGTGTGACCGGATCTGGCTTGAAAGGTGCAATCAGGCGGAATTGCAGAACACCATTTTTAACTATTTGCTGCACACCCGGCGTGATACGGTCGATGTCACCGCGATCCGCCCCGGATTCGGAGGTCAGGCGACCGGGCATCAACACTCGTGCGCCGCCATCTACTTCGATCGTGACTTCCACGTCGCTTCGAATCAGGATTCCATCTTTGTCCAGCAATCGCAGCTCAACCGGTGTTGCGCTGACGCCATCGGCCGGCAGATTCTCACCTTCGACCTTGAGGCCGATTTTGTTGACTGGAGAAGACAGACGCTCCAAGAACGAAGTAAACGGACGCGGGCCTATGCCTTGCTGGCCACCAGTTTCAAATAGGCTTTTCGCCTCGGGCACGTCAGCGCTGGTGGTATTGAGTGCCGGTTGAGCCAATGCCAAGCCATGCACCAGCATCACCGCCAGCGCGATCGGTGTGCGACGCAGCATGACGCGATCAGAAAAACAGTTGGCGTTCATTGATTTCATCGCACGACCCCTGGGTTGGAGGGGAGGGAATCCTGACGTGTAGCCGGCAAAATTTGTTGAGGTACTTCGCCTGTGCGGTTTTCAATCTTCAAAGGCAAAGTCTTTTCGACTTCCGGGGCCAGCACGCCACCTTGTGCGCGGCGGGCCTTGACCTGATCGAGTACCTCAGGGCTGCATGATCCTTCGATGAAATCAGCACGGGCAAGTTCCCCGCCTTTAAGGTCAACAAACAGGCTGTCGCCCACTCCAGCATTACGGTTGCTTGACGGTACCAGACGCGAACCCTTTGGCAGCGTGGTGCGATCAACCTTCACAACATGGGTCTGCGACTGAATACCGCAAACACTGTATTTACCTTCGGAATCGGTGATGATGAAACTGCCATCCAGCATCACCAAACGTACGCCAGGAATACCCAGTTCACGGCTGCCGCCAGAACTGTTCTGTACGGCATTGCCGTCGCAATCAACATAGACCTTGCCCGTGATACAGCCTTGATTGCTGAATACGCCGCCTTGCACCTTCACCTTGAACAGTGCAGTGTTGGAGCGGACCGGTGCTCCGTTCGCGCCAGGGAACACCGCAGTGGCGCGGTTGATGCCATCGCCTTGCTGTGAACCCACACCGAGCCGCACGTAATAGCTCAGTTCGTAGGCCACGTTACCTGGAATAGGTCCGATGTTGTTATACGTCAGCGCACGTCCAATGCCGCCCGCAGGATCAGCAACCGTGGCGCTGTTCAGACGCGACGTTCCGGGAATGTAACGGAAGCCGGCAGGCAGCAAGTCTTCAAGGCTGACGTTTGCAATCGGGTTACTCGTTGTGTTCAGCATACGGATGACATAGCGCACCGAGTCGCCCACTTCCGCAACAGACTTGTCACCTGTCTTGTTGACCAGGATCGCGCCACTGGTCAGCGGATCCAGCGGGATGTGGTTGTGCAGGACACCAGCGACTGAGGGGCTGAGGTTGAACTCCAGGAAGTATTGCGTACCAACGGTCCCCACCGATGCCGCACCCTGCGCCTGTATGCCGGTGACAGACGGAATAGGCGCAAGCACGTTCGGCTGTACCAGCACGAAAGCCACATTGCTAGGCGGCGTGTAACCAGTACCCACCAGTTGTGGTGGCGTCACGCCACCCATGACAGCGGTGGTATTTGCGTAACCTGCCGGTGCAGTGACTTGCAGGCGGTACCGCCCGCTTGGTGCGGTAGGCAGCAGGTCGAACTGATAAATACCCTGGGCATCCGTTGTTATTTGCGCTTGCTCGCCAGGTAACAAATTGGCCGCAGGCACCAACTGCCCGTCCGGGCCATACAGGGACACGACAGCACCTTTGACAGGTTTTCGCGTGACGGAGTCATACACCACACCGCTCGGATCAATCGGTAGATTCTGCTCTATGGTGTTGTCGCCTGCATACAAGGTCACGCTGTCGATTGCCCCACCCACTATGTAGACTGTGCCGGTTTTGATAGAAGCGGTTACACCAGTCGATGCATTTCCGCCCGAAGTCAGACCGGTCTGATTGAAAGGCGTAGACACAACAACAAGCCCGGCAGGGTTCTTGAATCGCACTGAATAGCTAGCGCCTGGAACCTGTGCCGATATCTGATATCGGCCATCAACGGCGGTTGTAGCTGTACCGACCACGGTACTACCTTGCAGTAATTCAACCTGCCAACCGGCAAGGTCAACATCCGTACCTGCGGTGTACTTCTGATCGCTGTTAGCGTCCAGCCAAACCCTGCCAGACAACGATGCATTTGCAACTTTCGTAGCTGCAGTTATGGCAGTCGTAATATTGTTGGCAGTAGTCGATTCTGGCGTCGTGGTGATAGCGGTGGCCGTCCACGACATGGTGTTGCTTTGCGCAGGTGGTACGTTGTAAGTAACAGCAACGACCGTAGAGCTGCCAGCCGGAAGCGATGGTATGGCAGCGACCACAGTGCGTGTGCCGCTTGGTACCGTGAGGGAAACCGTCACGTTTTGGGCCACGCTCGGGCCAAGATTGGTCACCGTAATATTGGCTGTGATCGTGGTACCAGGCGCTGCAGCGGTCGGAACGGCCAGCGTGACACTAACGTCTGCAAGTGGATTCAATGCGGTGACAGCCGACACCGTGTTGTTGACCTTTGTGCTCTCTGCCGTCGTGGTGGCAACGCCGGCTGTCCAGCTCTGCGTCGTGATCGAGCCGTTCGGCACGCTGTAGCTGATCACGCTGATGCTGCTGGAGCCCGATGGCA
>JANYFF010000345.1 GCA_025362825.1 Polaromonas sp.
ATCGAAACCCGTCTGAAGAGTCAGGCCCTGATGGAATGGCGTGCGGTACCTGAAAAATGGACGCGGATTGACCTTGACGTCAATGACCCGGCCCAGCTTGCGAAGGCACTGGAAAAAGTAGCCGAGGTCGTGCATGTGACAAAAGATGAAGCCCGGGCTCTCGGTTTCTGGAACGACGAGACGCCGGACGACAACCCACGCGTTGGTGCGGACGGCCTGATCGAAGTGCCAAAGTGGCGCCATGCGTTGATCAATATCGCGCATCCGCTGCTCAAGCAGGGCCTGGTCATTTTGGACACCCCGGGCTTGAATGCCATCGGCGCCGAGCCCGAGTTGACCGTCAGCCTGATTCCTCAAGCGCATGCGGTGGTGTTCATATTGGCTGCAGACACGGGCGTTACCAAGTCCGACCTCGCTATCTGGCGGGAACACCTGATTACCGGAAATGACGCGGCCATCTCGCGCCTCGTTGTACTGAACAAAATTGATACCCTCTGGGACGCTCTCAGCACACCTGAACAGGTAGAAGCGCAAATTGACCGCCAGCGGGCAACGTCCGCAGAAATACTGGGTTTGCCGATATCGCAGGTGATTCCCGTTTCAGCGCAAAAGGGGCTGGTAGCAAAAGTCACTCTGGACCACGAACTCCTGCAGGCCAGCCGCCTGCCTACGCTTGAACTGGCGCTGGCAGAAGGCGTGATGGGCCAGCGACAAAGAATCCTGCGCGCTGCAGTAGCCGGCGGCATTGCCGAATTGCGCCACGAGGCTGGGCGGGCACTGCACATTCGCCGCCGGGACCTGGCAGAGCAAATGGACGAGCTGCGTGGCTTGCGGGGTAAAAACGCCTCGGTTATCAAACACATGCGCTCCCGGATTGAGCAGGAACAGGCAGAGTTTGACACCAGCGGTGCCAAGATACACGCGGTCCGTTCGGTGCACCTCAAACTTTTGCGTGAGGTTTTCAACCTGCTGGGAACGCCCACGCTCAAGGGTGAATTGGTAGAACTGACCATGGCCTTGAAACAGCCCGGTATCAAGTTCGGCGTCAAGAAGGCCTATGGTCAAACTTTCTCGCGCCTGCGTGATGGGCTACAAAAGTCCCAGGTCACCAGCGGTGAGATTCATTCGATGCTGATGGCCTCTTTTAAGCAGCTCAATGCCGAATTTGGTTTCTCGCTCCAGGCACCCAAGGAACCGGAGCTGACGCGTTTTTCAACGGATATGGAGCTGATCGAGCGCAGCCACATCCAGTACCTCGGCGTCAGCAATGTCCTGAAGCTGTCGCAGCCCGATTTTGCCGAACGGCTTGTGCGCGCACTTTCAACGCGTTTGCGGGTGGTTTATGAGTCCGCACTCGGCGAAGTGGAACTTTGGAACAAGTCAGCAGCGTCTCAACTGGATGCGCAATTGCGGGAACGTCGCCGTAATTTTGGCCGTCGTATAGAAGCTATCGAACGCATCCAGAGCGCGGCCTCCGGTCTGGACGAGCGGATTGCTGAAATTAGCGTTCAGGAAAATGCCGTCAATGCGTTGGATGACAAGTTGACAGAGCTGACCTCGCACCTTGCGGGTACGCCATCAACCGCATCGGTGCAGGACGATCCGGTCGAACTGGAACACGACACGGTATTCAGCGAGGTTGCCTAGGTTGGTGATTTCCGATGATGTGCCAGAAGTGGTTGTAAAACACTTCGCGCGAAACCTTGTTTCCTGGCAAAAAAAGCATGGCCGGCACAGCTTACCCTGGCAAAACACGCGCGACCCCTACCGGGTTTGGTTGTCTGAAATCATGCTTCAGCAAACCCAGGTCACCACGGTGCGTGATTACTACGCCCGATTTTTGCAGCGGTTTCCGACGGTGGCCGATTTGGCGGCTGCGCAAACCGACGACGTATTGGCGTTGTGGAGCGGACTAGGTTATTACAGCAGGGCGCGAAATATGCACCGCTGCGCACAGCAGGTGATGGCGCAGCACTCTGGGGAGTTCCCCCGCAATGCACAGCAATTGCAGACCTTGCCCGGTATAGGGCCGTCGACGGCTGCAGCCGTAGCGTCTTTTTGTTTTGCCGAGCGAGTGGCAATTCTTGATGGCAATGTCAAACGTGTGCTGACGCGTGTACTGGCGTTTTCGGGTGATCTGTCTAAGGGCCCAAAGGTGCGGTTGTTATGGCGCATTGCCACCAATTTGCTGCCGCAAACTGACCTGGATGAAACCATGCCCCGTTACACCCAGGGTTTGATGGACCTGGGCGCAACGTTATGTACGCTCAGAAAGCCCAAGTGTGCCGGCTGTCCGGTTCAATCCATGTGCCAGGGATTTACAGAAAGCCAACCCGAAAAATACCCGATCAAGACAAGAAAGGTAAAGCGCAGTGCCCAGAGCCTGAGCTTGTTGTGGGCGCAAAGGCCAGACGGCTCTGTGTGGCTGGAGCGTAGGCCGGATTCCGGCATCTGGGGCGGGCTTTACTGCCTGCCCGTATTTGAAAGTGAAGATGCGCTGCGGGTATTTCTGCCTGAGAAAACGCATACGCAGCTTGAATCTTTACGGCCGTTTAAACATGTGTTGACGCACAAGGACCTGAGATTGAGTCCCTTCATTGCAGGTTTTACAGCAGCGCAGGAGCTGCCGTCAAAAGTACTCCAGGCAGGTGAGCCCGAGCTCGCTGGTGCGTGGTTTTCTCCTGGCGAATGGCCAGCACTGGGCTTGCCGGCACCGATTCGCAAGTTGCTTGAGGATGACGGGCTTTGAAGCGTCAGCGTATGGCGTCAAGCTCGCGATGACGCTTTAGCGTTTTCCATTGTTGGCCGAAAGCCAGCGCCAAGGCTTCTACCAAATAGACCGAGCGGTGTTGCCCGCCCGTGCAGCCAATCGCAACAGTTACATAGCTGCGGTGGTCGCGCGCAAGTGCTTTGAGCCAGTGGCCGATGAATTTCTCGATGTCATTGAACATTTCGGTGACTTCAACATGGCTCCGAAGATAACTCGCGACATCATCATGTTGACCCGTCAGTTCACGCAATGCCGACTCGTAGTGCGGATTTGGCAGCATGCGCACATCAAAAACGTAGTCAGCATCCAGCGGCACGCCACGCTTGAATGCAAATGACTCGAACACCAGCGTGAGCTGGGTTGATGGGGCTGAAATCAGTGATTTGACATAGCCCTGCAGCTGCGATGCGCGGATCAAACTGGTGTCGATTACGTGCGCGTGTTCGCGCATGTCACCGAGCAATTCACGTTCGAGTTCAATGGCATCGACCAATGCCCGATGCTGGTCAGAGGCATCAATCCGCGACAGCGGATGCAGGCGGCGAGTCTCTGAAAAGCGGCGCACCAGTGTCTCCGTACTGGCATCAAGAAACAGCGACT
>JANYFF010000419.1 GCA_025362825.1 Polaromonas sp.
CCGCTCGTCGGCACCGGTATCGAGCGCGTCGCGGCGGTGGACTCGGGTACGGTCGTGACCGCAACCCGTGGCGGTGTCGTCGACTATGTCGATGCCACCCGAATCGTGGTGCGCGTCAATGACGCAGAAGCCCTTGCAGGCGAAGTCGGTGTCGACATCTACAACCTGATCAAGTACCAGCGTTCCAACCAGAACACCAATATCCACCAGCGCCCCATCGTCAAGATTGGCGACAGGCTGGCCAAGGGTGACGTGATTGCCGACGGCGCATCAACCGACTTAGGTGAAATCGCCATTGGTCAGAACATGCTGATCGGTTTCATGCCATGGAACGGTTACAACTTCGAGGATTCGATCCTGATTTCGGAGCGTGTGGTTGCTGAAGACCGCTACACCTCGATTCATATCGAAGAACTCGTCGTGATGGCGCGTGATACCAAGCTGGGTTGCGAAGAAATCACCCGCGACATTCCCAACCTGTCAGAGCACCAGCTCAACCGCCTTGACGAGTCCGGCATTATTTATGTCGGTGCTGAAGTCCAGCCAGGTGACACGCTGGTCGGCAAGGTCACGCCAAAAGGCGAGACCACGCTGACGCCAGAAGAAAAATTGCTGCGCGCCATCTTTGGCGAAAAGGCCAGCGATGTGAAAGACACCTCGCTGCGCGTCAGCCAGGGTTCACGCGGAACGGTGATCGACGTGCAGGTCTTTACCCGTGAAGGCATTGTGCGCGACAAGCGCGCCCAGCAGATCATCGACGACGAGCTCAAGCGCTTCCGCCTGGACCTGAACGACCAGCTGCGTATCGTTGAAGCCGATGCCTTTGACCGTATCGAAAAGCTCCTCAATGGCAAGGTCGCCAACGGCGGCCCTAAAAAGCTTGCCAAGGGCACGAAAATCGACAAGGCCTACTTGGCCGACGTCGAGAAGTACCACTGGTTTGACATTCGTCCGGCAGATGACGAAGTTGCGGCCCAACTGGAAAGCATCAAGAACTCGATGGAGCAGACGCGCCACAGTTTCGATTTGTCTTTTGAGGAAAAGCGCAAAAAGCTCACGCAGGGCGACGAGCTGCCAGCTGGTGTGCTCAAGATGGTCAAGGTTTACCTGGCCGTTAAACGCCACCTGCAACCAGGCGACAAGATGGCTGGCCGTCACGGCAACAAGGGTGTGGTGTCCAAGATCGTTCCGGTCGAAGACATGCCCCACATGGCCGACGGTACGCCGTGCGACATCGTACTGAACCCGCTGGGTGTGCCATCGCGCATGAACGTCGGCCAGGTGCTTGAAGTGCATCTGGGTTGGGCTGCGAAGGGCCTGGGCCACCGGATCGGCGACATGCTGCAGGCCGAAGCCAAGGTGGCCGAGCTGCGCAAGTTCATGGACACCATCTACAACAAGTCGGGACGTTCTGAAGACCTCGCCAAGCTGTCGGATACCGACATCCTGGAGATGGCCAGCAACCTGACCACTGGCGTGCCTTTCGCAACGCCCGTGTTTGATGGCGCTTCGGAAGCCGAAATCATGCAGATGCTGCAACTCGCCTACCCGGACGATGTGGCCAAGACCAAGGGTCTGACCACAACCCGCACCCAGGCTCAGCTTTATGACGGCCGCACGGGTGACGCTTTTGAGCGTACGACGACGGTTGGGTACATGCACTTCCTGAAACTTCACCACTTGGTGGACGACAAGATGCACGCCCGTTCAACCGGTCCGTACTCGCTGGTTACGCAGCAGCCACTGGGCGGCAAGGCGCAGTTCGGTGGCCAGCGTTTCGGCGAGATGGAGGTCTGGGCGCTCGAAGCTTACGGCGCTGCCTATACGTTGCAGGAAATGCTGACCGTGAAGTCCGACGACGTTGTGGGACGTACCAAGGTGTACGAAAGCATCGTCAAGGGCGAGCATGCCATCACGGCCGGCATGCCCGAATCGTTCAACGTGCTGGTCAAGGAAATTCGTTCGCTCGGTATTGATATCGAACTCGAACGCAGCTAAACAGCGGACAAGAAAAGGATTTAACACATGAAATCATTACTCGACCTGTTCAAGCAATTCACGCCGGATGAGCATTTCGATGCCATCAAGATCGGCATGGCTTCGCCCGAGAAGATCCGTTCGTGGTCTTTCGGCGAAGTGAAGAAGCCCGAGACCATCAACTACCGCACCTTCAAGCCCGAGCGCGACGGTCTTTTTTGTGCCAAGATTTTTGGCCCCATCAAAGATTACGAATGCCTGTGCGGCAAGTACAAGCGCCTCAAGCACCGTGGCGTGATCTGCGAGAAGTGCGGCGTTGAAGTCACGCAGACCAAAGTTCGCCGCGAGCGCATGGGCCACATCGATTTGGCCGCGCCGTGCGCGCACATCTGGTTCCTGAAGTCGCTGCCGTCGCGTCTGGGCCTCGTGCTCGACATGACGCTGCG
>JANYFF010000127.1 GCA_025362825.1 Polaromonas sp.
ATGCAATTTCGGGCGGATACCACTGTAGAAAACTCTGGCGCGCGGCGACAAAAGCGCCAAAACCGGCAACAAGCAGCGTCAGAACAGAACCGCCAACCAGCACGCCCCTGCTTTTACCAATAGCCGTCAATCCGCAAACAATCGCCACTAGCACCAGCGCGTAACGCTGCACGATGCACATGGGGCAAGGCTCAAGACCCACCAAATGCTGCAGGTAAAGACCAAAAGCCAGCATCGCTACACAGACTAAAGCCGTCAGCGCCAGAACGCGACGCGGCATGGCGTCGAAATACTTCAAGAACATCAGGATCCCTCTTTTGTTGGCCGATTTTATCGATAGTCTGGTGTTAGTTGGTTGGTTTGGGGTGAAGATTAGTTCCTGAACAAACCGATCAATGCCTACAAAATTAGGAGTGACTATCCATTCGATTCAGCCACATTTGAAAATGGTTTGAATCGCGCTTCAAATCCCCGCCCCCGCTTCCACAAACACCCGCACGTTTTTAGGCGTCAGCACCAGCATGTCGCCTTCACGCAATGACATGTCCTTATATTGCTGCGACGGTATCTGCACTTCAATCAGGCCCTCATCAACGCCTTTACTGGTCTGTTTCTGCTCTTCGGGCAGCAGCTCCAGCCTGGCCGTCGGGCCGATGACAATGGCGCGGCTCAGTTGGGCGACGATACCTACTGCACCGGGCGCATAACGCTGCACATCAAAGTCGTGCGGCCGCACATAAGCAAACGCTTTGGCATCCTTTGCGCTGGCATGCTCTGGCGAATCAATGCGGATACCCTCAAGCTGGACTTCTCCGTCATTCGCACGGCCGTGAAACAGATTCACATCGCCTAGAAAGCCATATACAAACGAGCTGGCCGGGTGGTCCCAGACCTCTTGCGGCGAGCCTATCTGCTCGATCTTGCCGTGGTTCATCAGCACCACGCGGTCGGCGACTTCGAGGGCTTCTTCCTGGTCGTGCGTGACAAAAATACTCGTGACGTTGAGGTCTTCATGCAGGCGCCGCAACCAGCGGCGCAACTCCTTGCGTACCTTCGCATCGAGCGCACCGAAAGGCTCGTCAAGCAGCAGCACCTTGGGCTCGACAGCCAGTGCGCGCGCCAGCGCAATACGCTGGCGTTGGCCACCAGACAGCTGCGACGGGAAGCGGTCAGCCAGCCAGTCGAGTTGCACCAAACTCAGCAGCGAATGCACTTTTTCCTTTATCTGGGCTTCGCTGGGGCGTAGACTGCGCGGTTTCATGCGCAGTCCGAAGGCGACGTTTTCAAACACCGTCATGTGACGGAACAGCGCGTAATGCTGGAAGACAAAACCCACCTGCCGCTCGCGCACATGCACGTCGGTGGTATCTTCTCCGCTGAAATAGATGTTGCCATGGTCGGCGGTTTCCAGCCCTGCGATGATGCGCAGCAGGGTCGTCTTGCCGCAGCCCGAGGGGCCAAGCAAGGCGACCAATTCGCCGGAATGGATGTCCAGGCTGACATCGCCCAGCGCCTGGAAGTCGCCGAAGTTTTTGCTGACGTTGCGTATTTCAATGCTCATGGTGTTTCTTTCTTACAGCACGGCGACCGGTGCAGTGGCAGCGGTAGGTGGCTTTTCCGGCGACAAATCGGCTGCGGCTTTGACTTCTTGTTCATGGCGCCATTCGGCGACAGACTTGATGACCAGCGTGACCAGCGCAAGGATGGCCAGCAGGGATGCGACTGCGAAGGCGGCGACCGACTGGTACTCGTTGTACAAAATCTCGACATGCAGCGGCAGCGTATTGGTTTGCCCGCGGATGTGGCCCGACACCACCGATACCGCACCAAACTCACCCATGGCACGCGCATTACACAGGATGACGCCGTAAATCAGGCCCCACTTGATATTGGGCAGCGTGACATGCCAGAAGGTTTGCCAGCCAGTGGCGCCCAGCACAATAGCGGCCTGCTCCTCGTCATTGCCCTGCGCCTGCATCAGCGGAATCAGCTCGCGGGCGATGAACGGGAAAGTCACAAAGA
>JANYFF010000468.1 GCA_025362825.1 Polaromonas sp.
AGCGCATGGTGGACAACTTGGCGCATGTTGACATGAAACTGGCCACACGGGTTGCGGCGCCACTGGGTATCAATACGCCTGACCCCAAAGCGGCTGCGGGCCGGCTGGGTTACCGCGAATACCGCATCACCAACAAGGTCGATGAAGACGCGGCGCTTCGCATGGTGGGTCAGTCCGGCGGCAACGTTAAAACCCGCAAGATTGCGATCCTGGTGGCCGACGGGGTCGAGCCGGCAACCATGCGCAAGATCCAGCAGGACCTGACGGACGCCGGCGCGATTTGCAAAATAGTTGGGCCTCACCTCGGCAGTGTCAGTACCGGCAGCGGCCGGCAGCTCGCCGTGGACCACACGTTTACCAACATGCCGTCGGTGATGTTTGACGCCGTGCTGATTCCTGGCGGCGCCCAAAGCGCCAAAGCCATGGGGGGCATGGGGGATGCCGTTCACTTTGTGCTTGAAGCGTATAAACATTGCAAGGCGATTTGCGCACTCAATGAGGGTGTCGAACTCCTGTTTACCCTTGGCGTGAAGCCAGGTGAGCGACCGGATGAGATCAGCGTGCCTGTGCCGGGTGTACTGGTGGCCGATGCACGCAGGGTGCCCGAAGGCCAGATATCACAGGACTTCATCGCCGCGATTGCGCTGCACCGCCACTGGGATCGTCCCAATGTGGATGCCGTACCGGCATGATGATCGGGACGGCGCGGACTGCTAGGGCTGCAGGGTGAGCTGGTGGGTCATGCTTGCAGGCTGCATTTGCAAAGGTCGGTATTCAACTGCGCCCCAGCTGTCACGCATATCCCGATAGCGGCTTGAAAACACCAGGCCGCTTTGGCCAGTCTGGTAAATAAAGCGTGAATTTTCAAGGTTGGCCAGGTCGTACACGGCGCGCATGGACGCCGCGTGGCGGGTAGCAAAAGGCGTTTTTTCGTCGTTCGGCCAATACTGCCCCACGTTGATGGTGAAGGTGTCGCCACCGACCGGCGAGCGAACGTCAAAGAATTTTGCAAGCACAGGCACATTGCCGAAAGGTTTGTGCGCCGACAAGGCGTAGTGCGCCCTGCCCCAATTCCACTGGCTGGTATCTGCGCCGTGGTCGGCCTTCAGGCGGCTCAATGCGCGGTCCAGCGCCGCCACCGACTGTGCCCCACAGCCTTCGGGCCCGCACCAGCTGGTGTCGTTGCGCGCCATGATGTCTTCAATGGCAGCACGAAAATTGCGTTTGCCGTACAGCGACTTGAACAGGGCGTCGCCGAGCTTCAGTCCCAAAATGCCTGAGGTCAGCTCTTCAGACCATACTGCAAAAATCAGCGGCGCAGCGCTGTCAGCACGCATCACGCCATCAAACCCCTGCATGGCCTGCGCGGCCGCACCCGTCAGCGGGTTGGGCGTCCCCTGCCGCAGCGCTTGCGCCAGGAAAGGCCAGAGCTTCACCGCGGACAGCGACAGCTGGTCGGCCTGGATTTTCTGCATTGAATCCACATCGTGCAGGGGCTTTGCCGCCAGGAGCTGGTCGATGCGGTCATGGCGGTAAGGCACGGTCCAGTCTTGGCCCATGAAGAACGGATAGCCCGGCGGCGTGATGCGCTGGTTGGCCGTTGCCAGCCAGCCTTTGGCGTCAATGCCGGACTGGTCTGCTTGCGGCGTTTGCGCATAGGGCACCCAGCCGGCCCAATCGTAGCGTGGCTCCCAGCCTGGGGCCGGAGCGATGCCCATGATGTCGTTGTCGGGTTTGCGCAGCGGTGTTTTGCCGACAGCCTTGTAAGCCACATGGCCGGCAGTATCGGCGATCACCACGTTCTGCATCGGCGAGTGGTAGGTCGAAAAAGCCGCAATCACTTCATCCGCAGATTGGGCATAGTTGGCGCGCAGGCCGGCCAGCAGGGTCTGGTTGTCGGCGTCCAACGCGCTCCAGCGCAGCGCAATCACATATTTGGCTGTGTCGATAAGGCTGGCATGTGACTTCTGGGCGTCGCTGAGCACGGGGCCATGGCGGCTCTCGCGGACGGTGAAATGTTCATCGGGCTGGCCCTTGACCTGAATGACTTCTTCGCGGGTTTTGAAGTCTTCCCAGCGGGCGGCGGCGCCTTCGGAGGGCACGCGGTACTGGCGTGGATTCGCCGGATTGATCTGCTCCAGGTACAGATCCTGCACATCAGGCGCTGTGTTGGTAAAGCCCCAGGCAACTTTGTTTGTGCGGCCCAGCACGACAAACGGCAAGCCGGGCAGTGTGGCGCCCACGACGTCGATGGCAGCCGTGTTGCTGCCGTCAGCGGCCTTACCCCCGGGCGCATGGAGGCCGGCAAAATACCAGATCGCCGGCGACGACAGGCCCAGATGCGGATCATTTGCCAGCAAGGGCTTGCCGCTGCTGCTGTGTGTGCCCGACACCACCCAATTGTTCGAGCCCTTGCCGTCCACCACACCCAGGTTGCCGGCCCAATCATTGATATCCCTGGCCATCGCGGCGGCAAGCTGGACGCCTTCAGAGGCTTTTTTAGTATCGAAAAGGGCTGTAGCCCCGGTAATTCTTGCAGGTATTGCTACGGTTTTAGTAGCAATGGGAAAATCACTGCGGTAAATGCCAAGGTCGGCGTAGAGCTTTGAAAAGTCGGTACCAGAGGCCGGTTTCTCGCCCGGATACGGCGGGAAAAGCTGCCAGAGCTGGTCGGTCTTCAAAACCCGCGCCGCCGACAGGCGCGCCATTTCATTGCCCCAGTTGCCTCCCAGATCCAACGCCATCATCAGCGACCAGCCAAGACTGTCCTGCGCCGACCAGGGGTTGCCGGACTTGCCGCCTGGTTTGACGCCGAGCATATGAAACTCGGGCTGCAGGGCCTGGTCCGAACCCGCATAAAAAGCGTTGATGCCGTTGCTGTAGGCCTGGACCGCATCCCTGCCCTCTGCTGGCAGGCTTTGCCACTGGCGTTCTGCAGCCTGCATGATGCCCAGCGCCAGCAGCAATTTGTCGGTTTCGAGGGTTGCCGAACCGAACACCTCGGACAGCTCGCCATGCATCACGCGGCGGTTGAACTCCAGCTGCCAGCCGCGCTCCTGCGCATGCACATAACCCAGCGAAAACCAGGCATCGCGCGGCGATTGCGCCCTGATATGGGTGACGTCTGAGGCGTCGCGGGTAACCGTCACCGGCGCCTTCAGGCCTTTGACCTGCAGTTCCCCGTCCAGCTTGGGAAAGGCGCGATAAACATAGATGGCACTTGCCGCCGCCACTGCCAGGAGCAGCAGCGCGATGAAACCCAATACCCGTTTGAACCAGATCATTTAAGCGCTTTGCCAGCGGGAAACTTGAAGCTAACGGTGGGCACCGTAAAGTCTTCAAACGGCGCACCCAGCGCAATCTCGCCTTCTACCAGCAGCACGCACTGCTGGCGGCGCAAGGCGACGATGGCATCGCCGCCGGCAAAGCGCACCCATGTGCCGTAGCTGCTGACGTCTTCGAGGTAGAACTTGCCGGCGCGCCAGGTGATCTTTGCGTGAAGGCGCGACACACGCGGGTCGTCGACCACGAACTGCGCCTCGGCCACACGGCCCAGGTGCATCGGCAAATCGGTTGAAGTGAACGAGCCTTCAAGGTCAAGCCAGGACAGGCTGATGGAGCCAAGCTGCGGGACTGCTTTGGCAAACGGTGAGGCACTGAGGCTGGCTGGTACAGTGAAAAAATCCGACAGCACCTCGTTTTGCCATTCAACGCGGTACACCAAGCAGGTCTCATTACGGCCACGGATATCCATGGCGCCCAGGCTGCGAAAACGCACCAGGCTGTCTGGCGGCAGCTGGTTGATAACCACGTCAGTGCCCAGAATCTGGTCCGGACCCGAGAGGTCGGACAGGCGCGAAGCAACATTGACCGCATCGCCAAAAAAATCGCCCTCATGCTCGATGACCTCGCCGCGCGCCATGCCTACCTGCAGGCGCATCTTGAGTTTTTCAGGCCAGTTCTTGATGCGTTCAGTGTGCACCCGCTGCATCTCGGTCACGGCTTCAATGGCGTCGGTATTTTCAACAAACACCATCAGCACGCCGTCACCAAGATTCTTGACGACCTGACCGTTTTGCGCGGTACATACCTTGCCGATCCATTGGGTCAGCCGGGTAATGGCCTGCGTGGCCTTGGAATTACCCAGCGATTCAAAAACACCTGTGCTTCCAGTGAGATCGGCAAAGACGACGGTGACTTCAGCCATGTACCTTCCTGGGTTGCGTGGGTTTGTTGAGTGTCATTAAATCACACGCGTTTCGTGCGGCAAGCCTCACCTGCCCGCTGTTCGCGATTGGCCGGCCAACCGATACCGCCTGGAAGGCAAGACAGGTCAAACGGCTGCCGGTTTCAACTGCAGGGATTTGAATTCCAGGAATTCCTCAAAGCCGTAAATGCCGTTTTCACGACCGTTGCCCGACTGCTTGTAGCCGCCAAAAGGCGCGCTGGCGTTAAAGGGACCACCATTGATGTCCACCTGACCGGTGCGGATGCGCCTGGCCACCTTGATGGCGCTCTCATCGGTGGCACCCCACACGGCGCCGCCCAGGCCATAAATCGTGCTGTTGGCGATGGCGATGGCTTCTTCTTCATCCTTGTACGGGATGACCACCAGCACAGGCCCGAAGATTTCCTCCTGTGCCAGCGTGTCTGTGGATTTGATGCCCAGGATCGTGGGCTGTACAAAGTAGCCTTTGTCGAAAGCAGGTGCCTCGGCGCCGCCGGCAATAACATCGGCACCCTCTTCAATACCAGTACGGATAAAGCCCAGCACGCGGTCACGCTGGGCCGCGCTAACCAGAGGGCCCAGTTTGCTGGTCTCCACCAGGCTTGGGCCAATGCTGAATTTGGCGATCACGGCTTGTGCCAGTGCCTTGACTTCGTCGTAACGGCCGGCCGGCACCAGCATGCGGGTATGGGCCGAGCAGGTTTGGCCGCTGTTAAGCATGCAAGCGCCCACGGTAGTCTTGACGGCGGTTTCAAAATTGGCATCTTCCAAAATCACGCTGGCGGACTTGCCGCCGAGCTCCAGCGCAACGCGCTTGACCGACTGGCTGGCCAGTTCACTGACGCGCTTGCCGGCCCGGGTTGAACCGGTAAAGCTCACCATATCGACTTCAGGATGCGTTGCCAGCACCTCGCCAACCACAGGGCCGAGGCCGTTGACCAGGTTGAACACGCCAGGCGGCAGCCCGGCTTCGTGGATGATTTCTGCCAGGATCATGGCGTTGACGGGCGCAATTTCGCTCGGCTTGAGGACCACAGTGCAGCCGGCCACCATGGCAGGCGCGATTTTGAGGGTAATCTGGCTGAGCGGAAAGTTCCATGGCGTGATGCAGCCAACCACGCCGATGGCTTCACGCACCACAAGAGAGTTGCCGACCGTCTTTTCCCATTCAAAATTGCGCGCTACTTTGGCAAAGTTGCCCCAATGCCAGGCGGGCCCGCCAACCTGCACGGCGCGCGCCATTTTCAAAGGCATACCGACTTCGCGGGCAATGGCCAGGGCCAGGTCGTCGGTCCGGGCCTTGACGCCAGCCGCGACCTTGTCGAGGTAGGCGGCCCGGGTTTCCACGGGCAGGGCCGACCAGGCGTCAAACGCGTTGCGTGCGGCCAGAACAGCGGCTTCGGCCTCGGCTGATGTGCCTGAAGGCACGGTAGCCATCAGTTCCTCGGTACTGGAGTCGTACACCGGCAGGGTTTCAGTCGATTGAGCGGTAACCCATTGGCCGTTGATGTAGTGCGAAGGATAGTGCGTGGTGGAAGCAGTCATGGGTGTTGGGTCTTGTGAGGCCTGGGTGAAGAATGAATATAAAGGAAACCGACTGGTTGTGAGGTTGCCAGATAACCAGCATCGGGGTTACCGGCGCGACCCATCAATTTCCATGAGCATGAAGAACGGATGAATCCAAAAGGCTTAACTCAAATGGTAGCGCCCACATGATTCGCGCCGCTTTTAAGAATCAACTTGACATCCAGTTACTAACTCGTTGATTTATATGTTGTTTCTCGTGAACGATTTCCGGTTTTAATACTTGCGGCGCCAGCTAAAGCGTTTTAATCTAACAGAGAAGTAGTTTCCACGCTGAACCATTTATTCACCTGACTGACCAAATGCGCTCGCTTCTGCCTTCATTTTCAGTGCCGCAGTTTGTACCCCAACTCAAAACCAGCTGCCTGGCTTTGCTGGGTTGGGCCGAACCTACGCCCATGGCCATCGGGGAACGTACGGAAGACATCCGGCAGCTGATGCTGGTTGAGCTTGGCGAGCAGGGTGAAAAGAAATTCCCGGGCGTTGCACGCCGCCTGCGCTATGCACCCGACATTCAGGGACTCTGGTATGCGCGCAGCGACCTGATGGCGATTTTGGCCAATACCTATGGCGAAACCGTGGCCCGCGAAAAGATCGCCGACATCAGCGGGCGCTTCAAAGGCCTGCTGCCGTCCAGCCTGACCGGCAAAACAGTCCGGCGCTTTCGCTGAGCGCACCACTTCTGCGGCCCCATATGCTGCAGCTCCTCAGTGTGCGTGCTGATGCTGGTGGCCCCACAGCAGAAATGCGTCCCGCTCCTCAACCACCAATGAAATCTTTGCACCCACCGGCAGAAGCACCTTGGTCGCTACATGGCCGAACGGCAGGCCCGTCAACACTTTTGCTTTGATCCGGTTTTGCAGCCAGTCGGCCACGCCCTGCAGGTTAAACCCGCTGTCGTAGCCCGGCACCAGCTTGTAATTGGTGAACTGTCCGAAAATCACTGCTTTTTGCTGCGCCAGCACACCGGCGTGCAGCAGGTGCGTCAGGATCCGCTCAACCCGGTACGGATGCTCGCCAACATCCTCGATAAACAATATCCCGCCCTTGACGGCCGGCATGTAGGGCGTTCCGGTCAGCGAAGCCAGTACGGCGAGGTTGCCACCCCATAAAACCGCATCTTTTATGCCAAATGTGCCTGTAGCCCCCGTTTTCCGGTCGCCTTTCGCTATTGAATTTATAGCAGCTGATGGTTTTGGTTTTGGCAGGGTCCAGCCTGTGCCCTCGCCCTGGCCGCTGATCAGGTCGTCAAAACAGGCTTCCATGATGTCGTCCGGCTCACCGGGCACACCGAAATCCTCGCCCAGTGCGGGGCCCGCCCAGCTTACTGCGCCGGTTTTGGCAAGTAGCGCCAGCTGCAGCGCGGTGAAGTCGCTCAGGCCGACAAACCGCGTACCCCGGTCAACCGCTTTGGCCAGCGCCTTGTAGTTGATGGCGGGCAGGATGCGCGTCAGACCATAACCGCCACGCGAGATCAGCGCCACATCGGCACCGCTGGCCGCCGCCCGTCCGATGGCCGCCAGCCGCGTCTCGTCGTCGCCCGCAAAGCGCTGGTATTTCGCCAGCGCGGCTTCATCGACTTCGACTTCATGGCCCAAGGCCTCCAGGCGCTTCACGCCGCGTTTGAAGCTGGCCTTGTCACGTACCGCACTGGACGGCGAATAGATGTAGATATGTTTTTTCACGGGTGCAAGTATCCCACCGTCAACCGGGCGCTCGATCTCGCAAAGTAGATCGATTCAGCCCGGTGCTGTTGCCCCGGCCCGCGCTGGCCCCGGGCGTGCATTCAAAAACCGGTGCCTGGCCATGATCAGCAGCATCGCCAGCGACACAAACAGACCAAACCCGACAATGCTGAGGCTCAAAGGCAGATCGGCAGACACCAGCCAGCCGTACACCGCCAGCATGACCAGCGAAGCCAGGCTTTCATTGAAGTTCTGCACGGCGATCGACTGGCCGGGGTGCATCAGCAACTGGCCGCGGTGCTGAAGCAATGCATTCATGGGCACCACGAACAGGCCTGCTGCCGCACCAATCGCAATCAACAGCAGCACGGCAATCCCTACCTGTGTGACCAGCAGCATCAAAAGTAGCAGAAGACCCAACACAAGTCCAAGTGGCAGCACCTTGAGCACCCGGTGCATGGGTACCCAGCGCGCGGCGCACAAGGCCCCCACCACCATGCCGATGGCAGCAGCTGCCTGCAACAGCGCGGCTTGTGCCAGCGGCAGATGCAGCGTGCGCTGGGCCCATTGCAGGACGACAAACTGCAATACGGCAGAAGCTGCCCAGAAAAGGCTTGTAACGGCGAGTGATATCTGGCTTTCGGGATCGCGCCACAGCATGGCCAGTGACTGTTTGAACTCAATGACAAGGCGGCGCGGTTCGTTCAACGCCGAGGGCCGGCTGGCGCGGCTTGATGTGATAGCTGCGGCACAGCCGACTGCAGCCAGGTATACCGCGACCAGAAACACGGTGGCGCTGCGTGCCGGCGTGTCGGCCAGTTGCGGGATATGCTTGGTCGCATCCATCAGGTAGCTGCCCAGCGCCACGCCGAGCAGGATGGACATCACCGTAGAGACTTCCATCCAGGCGTTAGCCCTAACCAGTTGCCCGGCCGGTAGCAGCTCCGGGAGAATGCCGTACTTTGCCGGCGAATAGGCTGCTGCGCCCAGGCCAATGAGGCCGTAAGCCAGCAGCGGGTGGGCGTTTGCCAGCAGCAGTCCGCAACCACACAGCTTGGAAATGTTGGTGACCAGAATGACGCGGCCTTTCGGAAAGGCGTCTGCCACCGCACCGGCGAAGGCTGCAAGCACAACATAGGACCCATAAAAAAACATCCGCAACGCGGGAATGGTCCAGGCCGCGGCATGCCGCTCCATCAGCAAGCCAATCGCTGCAATCAGCAGCGCATTGTCCGCAAGCGAGCTGAAAAACTGGGCGGCAATGACGGCCTTGACGGTCCTTGCAGACCTTGCCGACCCCACCACCTGCTTCAAACTCGCAGTTGCAGCCACGATCACCCGCCCATAAAGTGTTTACGGTAGCGTGGCGCGAGTTCGTGGACACGCAGCATCATGGGCAGGTCGGCGGTATTAAAGGCTGCATCGAGTGCAGGCGGTCCGAGCAGCCGGGCGCCGCAGCGCAAATAGCCCTTGATCAATGGCGGCGTTGTGTTGACGCCGCGCAGGTCCGCAGCGCCTGGCCACAAACCGTCATCGAGCGTCAGCGGAAACGCCTGTCGCGGCTGCACCTGCCACTGCGCGTCTACCAGGTGCGTGCATTGCAGCGAGCGCCATAGCCGGGTCGCGCCCTGCCCGCCGTCGGCCAGCCCGACGCTGGCGCAGCCAATCATGGTTTCAAGGCGGTGCAGAAACATGTACTGGCAAAGCGCCGTCCAGAGCGCCAGTATGACGCCGCCAGAGCGCCAATCAGGATGAACGCAGGAGCGCCCAAGCTCAACTGCACGCTGGCGCAAGTCCGCCAGCGGAGCAAGATCGAATTCGGTGTCGATGTACAAGCCACGGGCGCGCCGGGCGGCGTCTGGCGCAAGCACCCGGTAAGTCCCCACCAGCAAGGCATCTGCATCGTCCTCATGCACAGCAGCCTTGACCAGCAGATGGTCACAAAATGGATCAAAGTTGTCGGCATCCAAACCTGCGTCGCACCCTGCCGGCGGGCTGAGACTGGCGCCCATCTCCTGCGCAAAAATTTGGTATCGCAGCCTTTGGGCCTGACGCACGTCTTCCTCGCAACTGGCCCACTGCACAATTAATTTGCGTGGCAGAGGCAAGTCAGGCACGGGTTGCAGGTTGGGCACCCATCGCTGCGAAGTTGCTAACAGGTTTGTCTGCAGGGTCACGATGTCATCCTCAGTTTGAGGGTGGATAAGCGGCAATGAGCTGTTGCTGGCGCCGGTTCAGCCGCATCAAAGCCAGCAGACCGATCGGTTGAAATCCAGCACGGCGCATGGCGTGGCCGATGGCAAAAGCCAGCCGCTGTTTTTCAAAGATCATGCGAAAACCGTCAAGCAAGCCAGTCTCAGGGTCCCAGGCCTGGATGGCCTCAGAGCCTGCACCGTTGACTTCCATGATGGTGAAACCGGTTCCAGCGCGCAACTCCTGCAGCTTGTCGAAGCGCACATCAAAGCGGCCAAAGTGAAACATCGGCATGTCGCGTGCAATGGCATCTATCGCCTGGGTTAACTCAGGTGTGATGTGGGAGCAACCGTCACGGTACAGGCCACCGACCCGTGTGGAGCCGACGGTTGCCAGGCGCACAACTTCGCCGTCTGCAGGCACGCGCTGGTCATCATGGCTGCATTGATGACGGTGCGATCGCGCCAGCCGACTCGCACGCGGATCTGCAGCGATCAGTTCCGCCAGGGTTCGATGGCCATCGCCCGTTACACGCGGAAAATAGCGCAAGGTCAGGCCAGTGATGCGGCCGTGGGTACTCAGTGGATCGCGTGCATAGAAAATCCCGGCTTCGCCTTCCTGCGGCAGGTATTGCTGTAACACCACCGTCTCATTGGCGGGGAAAGCCGCCAAGTAGGCCTGCAGTTCAGGCATGCCCGAGACGCGGCGAACGCCGTAGCCGCAAAGGCCCAGGTCGGGCTTGGCGATGAGCGGGAAATCAAGGCCAGCGCAGCTCAACACTCTATGCAGCTCGCCGTCGGACAGGCTGGAGGCAGTGGAAACTGCGCAGTAACGCGCTGTGGCCGAAAGGGCCAGCGATCCCATGCCGGCAAAGTATTCAAGTTTGCCCTCGCCTACCAGACCGCCAGACGTGATGGCCGGATTGGCGGCCGTTGGCAATGTCAGGCTGCGATAGCGCAGGGCTAGCCAGAACCATTGAAGTGTCAAGGGAACGCAAATCAGCCATTTGGGCATGCGTTCAAGAGCGTTACGCGTGGCGCTAGCGGTAAGGGACGCGCCATCAGACAAGGTTTGCAGGGGAGCCTGCATGGGTAAATCAGCCTGCATGTAGCACCGATTATTTGTCAGCAGCTCAAAGTCGCTGTACGCCTCGGTATCCGCGTGATGTAGGCCGCCGCCGCCATTTTGGTTGCAGTCAGGCAGAAGGCAAATAGTCGCTGAAAAACCGTGTTGCCTGCTCTGCAAAAGCTTCGCCATGCTCCTGCACAAAGTGGCCAGCCTGCGCCAGAACCAAGGGATCGCCACAGCCGCGAATATTGGCTTGCAGTTCGCGCATGACCGGTGGCCCCAGAACCGGGTCCTGTGCACCGACCACCATCAGGGTCTGTCCGTTCCAGCGCTCACGCCAGAAGCCGCGGGCCTCGCGCGAGATGGTGGCGCCGTCAGATGCGGGGAACTCCGGAACCATGGCCGGGAAAGCCCGCAACGCGGCGCGGTGACCCCTGTCGGGGAAGGGTGCGTTGTAGGCCGCGCATTCGTCAGCGCCCATTTGCGGATTGCCCCTTGCAAACAGCCGGGCTACGTCAAATTCAGGATTTTTGGCGCACATCTCGCGCCAGGCCAGAAAGCCTGGCGGCAAAGGCGCATTGCCGGTGGCCAAGGTGGTGTTCATAACCAGCAGGCCCTTGTAGCGCGCCGTCTCTGTCATCGGCAGGGTCAGGCCCAGCAGGCCGCCCCAGTCCTGCACCACCAGCACAACATTTTGCAGATCGAGGTAGGCCACAAGTTCGAGCAAATTCTGCCGATGCGTGCCAAAGCTGTGAAAGCTGTCTTTTTTGGGCTTGTCGCTCTTGCCAAAACCAACCATGTCAGGTGCGACAACGCGGTGACCTGCACCTAAAAAGGCAGGAATCATCTTGCGGTAGAGATAGCTCCAGCCGGGGTTGCCGTGCAAGCAAAGAAACGTCAGCGCACCGACTGGTGTCGGTTCGGCTGTTGGTGCTTCGTCCAGGTAATGCATGCGCAGCCCTGACAGACTGGGAAGTTCGCTGACATAACGCGGCTGCCACGGATAGCCTGGCAGGCCTTCAAAAGCAGAATCCGGCGTACGCAAGGCGTCGTCGCGCAGGGGGTGCGCAAGCCGCGCAGCATCGCGCTTGTCCAGCCGGCGCTGCTGGAAAAACGCCTGCAGCAAGGCGGCGCTTTCTTCGGCCATCACCCCGCCCTCAATGTGCGTATGGTGGTTCAGCTGCTGCTTTGCAAACAGGTCAACGACCGAGCCGGCGGTGCCGGTTTTCGGGTCAGGCGCACCAAAAATCACTTTTTTGAGCCGGGCGTGCAGCATGGCGCCGCTGCACATCGCGCAGGGCTCCAGCGTGACGTACAGCTCGCAGTCCTCAAGGCGGTAGTTCCCGACGACTTGCGCCGCGGCGCGCAGTGCAACGATCTCTGCATGGGCGGTGGGGTCATGCGCTTCGACAGGCGCATTGCGGCCGGTTGCAATCACCTGGCCATCTCGCACAACCACAGCGCCTACCGGAACCTCACCCGCCGCTGCCGCCTCCCGGGCCTGCGCGAGGGCGAGCTGCATGAAAACTGCAGATGATGTCGTCTCAAGATTGGAGGGGCTTGACATTGCTATTATTTTTATAGCTACAGGCGACTGGATTGCGGGGGCTGCAGGCACTTTTCATTACTTTTTCGCCATTTATTGCCGATTTATTTGTCATCTGGCATCGGACGAGCCTGCTGCATCGCGTTGTCAATGGCCTGCTTGTATTGCTGCTGGATCTGCTGCGACTGCTCCTGCGGCGTTGTGCCCTGTTTGACGGGCGTACCGTCGGGGCCGGTCAGCGCCGGTAATGCCAGGACGGGGACCGCCTGCTGCGTGGAAGTCAGCTGCTTTTTGGCCAGGACAACCACCACCAACAGAACC
This sequence comes from Polaromonas sp., assembly GCA_025362825.1. Taxonomy (GTDB): domain Bacteria; phylum Pseudomonadota; class Gammaproteobacteria; order Burkholderiales; family Burkholderiaceae_C; genus Polaromonas. Next base: position 12,626 of record JANYFF010000468.1, read on the forward strand.
ACCACCAAGCTCAAGACACCAAAAATTGCACGCATGTCAGTCTTCTTTCATGTCTGTGGAGTGCAAGTCATTCAGGCTCGCCGTCGAGTTTATCCAACCACCCTGCCAGCGCCCGCTCATCGTCGTTGCCCGCGGCGTACATGGTTTTCATGGCTGTCCGGGCTTCCGGGCGGTGCTGGTTGAGCTTGACCTTGCATTGAAAGTCGCTCACCTGAAGCTCAAATGCCACGATACCGGCCAGCATTTTGTGCTGGTACACCTCCCCCAAACCGCGCCATTGGGCCGCGTAGGCCGGCTCGTGGTCGCCGATGAGCTTTTTCAAAAGCGAGTCCTTGGCGGCCACGTCTTCAATCAGGCTGGCCTGCACGGTGCAGTGCACGGCAATGTAATTCCAAGTGGGTACGCGCGCCAGGTCAGGGTAGACCTGCGGCGACATGTAGGCGTGCGGGCCCAGAAAAGTAACCACAGCCTGGCGCCTGACCTGCAGGTAGCGCCAGTGCGGATTGGGACGTGCAACATGCCCAAGTAGCACCAGTTGCCCGTCGCGGTCTTCCAGATGCAGCGGCAGGTGCGTCACATACGGCAGGCCGGCGTCGTCCAGGCTGATAAGGCTGGCAAAGGGATGCGTTTGCATCAGCGTGACGGCCTGTTCGCGATGGCCTTTAAATTGGGGCGGCTGGTACATGGCCTGAAGCATAGGCCAAAAAATGCGGGTTTCAGCTGCCGGAAGCCGCCAGTGCATGCGCCCAAAGAGTTTGGACAGTCGCTGACGGCCCAAGTTCCGCAAGCCACGATACCTTGATGGACAGCGAAAATTCAAGCCGGAGGCGGC
>JANYFF010000476.1 GCA_025362825.1 Polaromonas sp.
TGAAGGCAAGGCCGACCTTTTCCGCGAAATGCAGGCGCTTTCAGCCTGATCAACGCAGGCAGTCAGATTGCAAAATGCTATGTAATTAATAGCAATAGATGTCCTAAACGCTGGGGCTGGCAGGCCTTTTGACCAATAAATGGCCTTTTCCATACATCTTCCTGGCTTTTGTCAGGTGCCGGCGTTAGCATCGCGCATGGACACAGAACCCAATCCGGAGTTTGGCGAACAGCGTATCAACGAGGAACACCTCGCCTGGTGCCATGCCTATGTGCACGTCTGGTCGGACCTGTCCCGGGGCGTCTTTGACAGGGAGGCGGTCGAAAAGACCGCCGAAGAGCACTGGCAAAGAAGCCCGCAAAGCGACCCGATTGAGGTCGCTGCGGTGGAATTTATCAAGGTACGATAGCGCCGCGGCGGCGTGCGCTACAACCAGCTCAACCCCGTTTCGGAATGTTCAGCCCGGCTACAACCGCAGGCCGCGACACAAAGCTTGCCAGCACGCGTTTGACGTTACTGAAGTCGTCAAAACCCACCAGCTCGCCGGCTTCATAAAACCCGGCTAGGTTGCGGACCCAGCCGAAGGTGGCGATGTCGGCAATGGTGTAGTCGTCGCCCATGATCCAAGCGCGGCCGTCCAGGCGCTTGTCCAGCACACCCAGCAAGCGTTTTGATTCGGCGACATAACGGTCGCGCGGGCGCTTGTCTTCGTAGTCCTTGCCGGCAAATTTGTGGAAAAACCCGAGCTGACCAAACATCGGGCCGATACCGCCCATCTGGAACATCAACCACTGAATGGTTTCGTAGCGGATTGCCGGATCTTTGGACAGGAATTTGCCGGTTTTCTCGGCCAGGTAGATCAGGATGGCGCCGGATTCAAACAGGCCCAGCGGCTTGCCACCGGGACCGTTCGGGTCAAGGATGGCCGGTATCTTGTTGTTGGGGCTCAGTGAGATGAATTCCGGCGTCATCTGGTCGTTCTTGCCGAAATCGACCAGGTGCACCTCATAGGGCAGGCCGGTCTCCTCCAGCATGATCGAGACCTTGACGCCGTTGGGCGTGGGCAGTGAATACAGCTGCAGGCGTTCGGGGTGCTGGGCGGGCCATTTCTGGGTGATGCGGAATGCGGACAAGTCGGTCATCAAGGAGGGTGCTCAGGGTGGTGTTGCTGGATCGAAAGCGCAAAGGTGACGCGAGGGAGGGCCCAATGTAACGCGAGGTGCAAAGCCTTGCAGGCGGTAAGCATGGGAACAATGTCGGAATGTTGCTGTCTGCTATGTATTTAATAGCTACAGGCGCCCGAAATACCGGGGCCACGGGCATAAATGATGCCTCAATACGCCAAAGAATACCCAACATTTGGCTGACGCGGCTTCAAGCTCCCGCGTCAGCCTGCCAGTAGCTTGTGGACCAGGTCAGCCGTGGTGGAAGCCTTGTATTTGCGCATTAGCCGGGCGCGGTAAATCTCTACCGTGCGGTGGCTGATGGCCAGCGCCCGGCCGATTTCCTTGGAGGTCAGGCCACCCATCAGATGAGCCGCAACCTCGCGCTCGCGTGCGGTCAGCTCAGCCGTTACTGGCCGGCGCGAACTCAGGTCTTCGAAGGTCCAGATGCCGGACTCATGCGGCGCCTCGCGGTTCAGCGCCCGGCCGGTAACATGGCACCAGAAGGTTTCACCCTTGTTGCGCCCGTCCACCCGTTTCATGATTCGGTCGTCGGAATAAAGCCCCTTGGTGTTCAGGATAGGCAGCATGCGGGCGCCTATGCGTTCGTACTCGTCGGCGCTGGGGTAGAGCACCAAAAAAGACTGGCCTATGAGCTGCTCGCGCGAGGCGCCGAACATTTCGCACAAATGTTGGTTGCAGTCCACAATGGCGCGGTTGCGGGACATCACCAGCCCGACCGGTGCGAGGTCAAAGGCAAGCTGGTAATCAACTTTCGTGTCCACAGTCATGGGACTAACCTTTACGAAAAACTACGTATTTAAATAAGTAGTATCGTACTGGATTGGCAAGTTCCAAAACCATATAAGGAGACTTTTTGTGAAGAAACTTTTTCCCTCCGCAGCGGAGGCGCTCAAGGGCGTCGTGCGCGACGGCCAGCTCATGGCCGTGGGTGGCTTTGGCCTGTGCGGCATTCCTGAAGCCCTCATCAATGCGTTGCGCGACAGCGGTGTGCAGAACCTGACGGTAATCTCGAACAACGCCGGTGTTGACGACTTTGGCCTGGGCATCCTGCTGCAGACGCGGCAGATCAAAAAAATGATCGCCAGCTATGTGGGCGAAAACAAGGAATTCGAGCGTCAGTACCTCGCGGGCGAGCTGGCCCTTGAGTTCACGCCGCAGGGCACGCTGGCTGAAAAGCTGCGCGCAGGCGGTGCCGGCATCCCGGCTTTCTTTAC
>JANYFF010000499.1 GCA_025362825.1 Polaromonas sp.
GACCAAAAAGCCGAAGCAGCGATCATTGAAACTTTGCTGACAGCCTATCCCACCCACGGCATTCTGGCTGAAGAATCAGGCAGCGAACATGGCGCAGCAGGGTCTGATTTTGTGTGGATCATTGACCCACTCGACGGCACGACCAACTTCATCCACGGTTTTCCGGTGTACTGCGTCAGTATTGCGCTGGCCGTCAACGGCAAGGTCGAGCAAGCCGTGGTGTACGACCCGACCCGCAACGACATGTTTTGCGCCACCAAAGGCCGTGGCGCGTACATGAACGACCGCCGCATCCGCGTGTCCAAGCGTACCCAGCTCAAAGAATGCCTGATATCAACCGGCTTCCCCTACCGCCCCGGCGACAAGCTCAAGCAGCACCTGAGCATGCTGGGCGAGATCATCAGCCAGACAGCAGGCGTGCGCCGCCCCGGCGCTGCGGCACTTGACCTGGCCTATGTGGCCGCAGGCTTCAGCGACGGCTTTTTTGAATCCGGCCTGCAGCCGTGGGACGTTGCTGCAGGCTCGCTGCTGGTGACCGAAGCCGGCGGACTGATCGGCAACTACACCGGCGAGTCGGAGTTTTTGCACGAAAGCGAATGCGTCGCAGCCAACCCGCGCATTTACGGCCAGATGGTGACCACGCTGGCCAAATACAGCAAGTTTGCCGTAGCAGGCGACAAGGCCCGGGTGCGGCAGGCTGCGAAAGTACCGGCCGCCGATGAAGGTGACGACGCAGTCGCCGCAGCCTTCACGGCAGCCGTGACCGACAGCACGACTGAAAAACCAAAGCTGGTGGCCAGGCCCAAACGTATCAAACCGGCGGTCCCTGCAGGCATCGTTCCCGACGCGCTGCTCTGATCCCTGCGTGCCGCGTCCAGCGCTTCAGGGCGCGGGACTGTAAACCGCCATCGGCTCGGCAATCACCACCAGACTGACGGCGGTGTAGGCCAGCATCAAGCAGGTCAGGGGCACCATGGCAAGCGCCGTCCTCCAGGACGAAAGCCTCAAACCCAGCGCCAGCCGATGCGCCAGCCAGATCGACACCACGTGACCCGCCACGATGGACGTGACGGCCACATACCAGGTCAGCCGGGCATCCACGACCGTGATGTCCGGGTAAAGCCTTGCGGTTCCAAAGAGATCCCACTGACGGCCCAGCGGGTCAGACAGCAGCTGAAAAACGGTTTGCCCCTGTATCAGCAGGCTCGAAAAATTGTGTGCAAGGTTATAGGCCGCTGCAATTGGGATCAAGGCAGGTACAAACCTGCCGGCAACCTGCCAGCCAGGCCCGCTGCCCGTTAAGGGCTTCATCAAACCCGCGCTCAAGCTGCAGACCGCTAGGTAAGCCACGACAAAGACCAGCCACACCATAACCAGGCCCGCAGTTCCGGCAAAGTATCCGTTCACATCCATCCACTGCGAGGCGATTTTCCGAAGCGCCTGCTCAAACAACGTCCAGGCAGTCCCGCCATGCAGGCCGTCAAACAGTACGGTAGACAGCATGGCCATCACAAAACCTGTCTCGCCTGCAACATGCACAGGCTCGAAACGCTGGTTACCGAACCGGACGGGCGCCATGCGGCCCAGCGTCGCAAAATAAATCGCAAAAACGTCGCCGTGCTTTTGCCAGCTGTCGCGTCCGAAGCAACCCATGCCGGTCAGGCTGATTGCAGACCAGGCCAGCGCCGCATATCCCAGTCGAACGGGGGAGCTGGCAATCGGGTACACCACCGCCAGCCAGCACCAGGCCAGCAAGAGAAATACAGCCGGCCATACCCCCAGGCGTGCAGGCCATGCCCAGCCTGCCGACAGGCCGCGTCGGCATCCTAGCTTCCGGGCGCTGAAATCCAGTGCTTCAAAAGTAGTTCGCCACGGATCGAGAAAAGGCCAAAAATTACCCAGCAACACCACAGCAAACGACAGGCCAATCCACCAGACAATCCAGACAAGGGTTGGCGCCAGGTTCATCAACGGGTCGGCTGAACCCCCGAGCGCCGACACGATGGTGAGTGCAAACAGCAGCCAGGCAAGGCTCCTGATCAGGCCAACAGCCCAGCGCAAGATCTTTGATTTTTTTTCTTGAGGCCGATGCGCCGGCTGTCCGGCAGGTTCTACAAGCGCCACTGCCGGCTGGCGAACAAACAGCACCGCCACCACAAAGGTCAGAAAGACCGCGGCACAAGCTCCGGCCACCACATAGGCCAGCGGCACGGGGAGGTCGTAGCGCTCTTCAAATCCGTGGGCATGGGCGCTGCAGGCCCAGGCCCAGGCGATCGCCAGAAACAGTGCAGGCTTCAACGCGGTTGCACTTCAAGCATCGCCAGCGCAGCGGCATGGTGGGCGCTGGCCGTCTGGGCGGGCGCGCTGGCACCATGCCATTCGACCCTGAATCGCCCGGTGGCAAAGGCCGTGAATGCCAACTCGCGGGATTGCCCGGCTTGCATTTGGATGGCGAGCCGGTAGGCATGCAGGTGCAAGCTTCCCGAGGCGTTGCTGGTGACGCGCCAGCGCAGCCGGTCACCTTTGTAAACTTTTATCAGTCGCTGGTCTGGCATGAGCGCGCCATTGACGATGTGCAAGTCCCGTGTCGCCTCTGCATTGAGCTGGGCATGCGCTAACGCAGACACTGCAGTCCCAATGCAGCCAAAGCACCAAACCCTGCGGCTGCTTTTCGGCGGTGGGGAGCCACCTTCAAACCAGTGAGCAGGCATGGGCTGGGCGCAGCTTAGTTGACCGCCGCCTTCCAGTCGGCAATCGCGCGGGCCGGGCCGGTCAACTCGAGGATGTGCATGCCGGTGTTGGCACGGTCGACGATGTAAATGTAGCCACGTTCATCCACCTCGACATTGTTGGTCTGTATGGCACGCCGGGTCGCAGCATCGGTATAGGGCAACTTGACGGCCTGACCAACTGGCGTTTCCAGCACAACGGTGTTGGCGGTCATGCCGGGAATAAAGTAAGCGATTTCCTTGGGATTGAAAGGATCGCGAACATCCAGCGCCCGCACACCGGCATTGAACCAGGAGAAAAACATGATGCGTTTGTGAAACACGGGTGCGGTGCTTTCATTGGATGAATGCGCACCGAATCGCCCGCCTTTTGAGCAGAAATTCCCGCTTTTCTCACTCACCGTCCAATTGGAAACACCAAACGGCTTGGAATCGGTCGAAATATCCACAAACCAGACCATTTGGCGCCCCTCCAGACACTCCTTCTGGATGGACTCGTCCGTCACCACAATGAAGTCACGCGTTTTTCCCAGCAAGTTTTTGCTGAACTCGGGGATTTCCATATTCAACAAGGGAAAAACGGTGTGGGCACCGTGCATGGGCGGCATGTCAACGCGGGCGATCTGCGGCGCGAGCAAATTTTCAGGCGTGGGGTCTTTCGCGCCATTGAGCAATTTCTCGCGGTCCACGATCTGCAGCACACCCTCGACGTTGGTGCCGTAACCCAAAAACACCCGGTTACCCTTGGGGCCGGTAGAGATGGCGCCGTGCAGTGAAATCGGCACCGCGCCGCCCGCGCCCGGCTGCTGCCCCACCAGCCCG